>NZ_JAZGLV010000017.1:0-113081 GCF_036409085.1 Mycobacterium sp. 050134 | reverse complement strand
GCGCGCACCGTCGCCGATCGCCGCAACCAGCTGCGCATCGGTCGCCGACCGTAATTCGACGGCGCTCAACGAATCGCACATATGTTCGAAGATAGATGGTCCCGACGGCGCGCGACACCCCACAACCGCCAACCTGTGGATGAACCCCCAACTGTGGATAACCGGCGGCGAGTAGCCTGACCGGCGTGGATTACGCCGCCGCTTTTCTCGACGAGAACCGCGCATTCGCGGAACTGTTCCGCGACGTCGACGAGTCCACGCCGGTGCCGACCTGCCCCGAGTGGAACCTTAAGCAGCTCTTCCGGCACGTCGGCCGCGGGCACCGCTGGGCGGCGCAGATCGTGCGCGACCGGCTCGACGAACCCCCCGACCTGCGCGCCGTCGAGGGCGGCAAGCCCCCGCCCGATCCGGCCCACGCCGTCTCCTGGATGCACGGCGGCGCCCAGCGCCTCGTCGACGCCGTCAAGCTGACCGGTCCCGAGACGCCGGTGTGGACCTTCCTCGGGCCGCGCCCAGCGAATTGGTGGGTCCGGCGGCGGCTGCACGAAACCGCGGTGCACCGCGCCGACGCCGCCCTCGCCTTGGGTGGGGAGTTCACCCTCGCGCCCGACATCGCGGCCGACGCCATCACCGAATGGCTGGAACGGGTCGCGAGCCAGGCAGGACGCGGCGGCGCGCCGCTGCCGCTCGAAAACGGCGACACCCTGCACCTGCACGCCACAGACCCGAACCTGGGGGAAGCAGGCGAATGGACAGTCCGTGCCGACGGCGGCATGATCGCGTGGGCCCACGAGCACAGCAAGGGCAGCGTGGCGCTGCGCGGCGGTGCCGCCGAGTTGCTGCTGGCGATGCTGCGCCGAGTCCCGATCGGCGAGACCGGCATCCAGCTCTTCGGCGACGACGCCGTCTGGCGGACCTGGTTGGACCGGACGCCGCTGTGAGAACCGCGGCCACACGGTAACTTGCTGACCATGACGACATCGGAGATCGCCACCGTCCTGGCGTGGCACGACGCCCTCAATGCCGCCGACCTCGACACCTTGGTTGCCCTGTCCAGCGACGACATCGAGATCGGTGACGCGCACGGGGCCGCCCAGGGGCACGAGGCGCTCCGCAAGTGGGCCGCCGCCGGCCCCGCCAAGGCCGAGCCGGGCCGCCTGTACGTGCACAACGGCGTCGTGGTCGTCGAGCAGAAGGCCGACGGGGCCGACGCCGCGTCCGCATTCCGCGTCGTCCACGACCGCGTCACCTCGGTGTTCCGGCACCAGGACCTGGCGTCGGCGCTGGCGGCCACCGAACTCACCGAGGACGACCTCGTCGAATAGAGAGTCAGAACATGCGCGGCATCATCTTGGCGGGCGGCTCGGGAACGCGCCTGCACCCGATCACCAAGGGCATCAGCAAGCAGCTGCTGCCCGTGTACGACAAACCGATGATCTACTACCCGCTGTCCACCCTGATGATGGCGGGAATCCGCGACATCCTGGTCATCACCACGCCGCACGACGCGGCGGGCTTCGAGCGGCTGCTGTGCGACGGGTCGCAGTGGGGCATCAACCTGACCTATGCGACGCAGGAGCGGCCGGACGGCCTGGCCCAGGCATTCGTGCTGGGCGCCAACCACATCGGCAACGAGCCGGTGGCATTGGTGTTGGGGGACAACATCTTCTACGGCCCAGGTCTGGGCACCAGCCTGAGCCGCTTCCAAACCATCAACGGCGGAGCAATTTTTGCCTACTGGGTGGCCAACCCGTCGGCCTACGGCGTTGTCGAATTCGGTGACGACGGCATGGCGCTCTCGCTGGAGGAGAAGCCCGCCACTCCGAAATCCAACTTCGCCGTCCCGGGCCTGTACTTCTACGACAACGACGTGATCGAAATCGCGAAGGGTCTCAAGAAATCGGCGCGCGGCGAGTACGAGATCACCGAGGTCAACCAGATCTACCTCAACCGGGGCCGGCTCGCCGTCGAGGTGATGGCCCGCGGCACGGCGTGGCTGGACACCGGAACGTTCGACTCGCTGCTGGACGCCAGTGACTACGTCCGCACCCTGGAACGGCGGCAGGGCCTGAAGGTCAGCGTCCCCGAAGAGGTGGCGTGGCTCCAGGGCTGGATCGGCGACGAGCAGCTGGCCGAGCGGGCCCATGCCCTGCTCAAGTCGGGCTACGGGTCGTACCTGCTGGATCTGCTCGAACGTCGGAGGTGACGCGGCCCGGCGTGGCCAGCACCGCGGCGATCGCCGTCGTCAACGGCACCGACAGGGCCAGCGCGATGCCGCCCACCGCGGACCGGACCAGCTCGATGGCCACGCTCTCGCCCGTCAGCACGTCGGCCAGCGACCGATTGGCGACGCTGAACAGCAGCAGCAGGGGCAACGAGCTGCCGGCATAGGCCAGCACCAGCGTGTACACCGTGCTGGCGATGTGATCGCGGCCCACGCGCAGCGCGCCCAGGAAGACGGCGCGGCGCGAGGACGGTCGGCCCAGCTGGGCGAGCTCGAAGACCGTCGACGCCTGCGTCACCGTGACGTCGTTGAGCACACCCAGCGACCCGATGATGAAGCCGGCCAGCAGCAGGCCGCTGATCGACACGTTGCCCAGGTAGGCGCTGACCGCCGAGTTCTGCTCGTCCGACAGGCCGGTGAGATGCGTCAATTCTATTGCCGCCCAGGATAAGCCGGCGGCCAGCAGCAACGCCGAGAGGGTGCCGAGCAGGGCGGCGCTGGTCCGCAGGCTGACCCCGTGCGCGAGGTAGATCACGGCGTAGAGGATGGCCGCCGACGCCACCAGCGCCACGGGGACCGCGGACGCGCCGTCGCGCAACGCCGGCAGTAGGAAGACGACCAGGACGGCGAACGCGACGACAATGCCGACCAGCGCGAGCAGCCCGCGCCAGCGCGCGACCGCGACGATCACCACCGCGAACGCGACGGCCAGCGCCACCAGCGGCCAGCCGCGCTCGAAGTCATAGAACGAGTAGCTGGTGGCGCCCTGGTCGTCAACCTGCCGGACGAGCCGCACGCGGTCCCCCGCCGCGAACTGGGGCTGTCCCGGGCCGGGGGAGAACTCCAGCAGCGTCCCGGCCCCGGCGTTGGGCCCCGAATCGATCGCGATCAGCGTCTGCACGCACCGCCCTGCGCCCGGCGCGGCGGGCGCCGGCGCGGTGGTCAGCACCTGACTGGCCGACGGGCTACCGCAGTCGCCCAGGGCGCTCGACACGACGTGCCCGGCCTGGGTGCTCACGGCGCCGCCGGCCGCGTTCTGGAACGGCATCGGGATGTCGACGTGCTGCCGGCTCGGCCATAACGCGATCGCGCCCGCCAGCACCGCCAGGCCGATCGCCGCCAGCAGCCCGACGACTATCCGCGCGGCCAGCGGGCGCAACGGGGACGGGCCGGACGAGTGGGAGTGCGTCACGCGCTCCACGGTAGAGGCGATTACTGGCGATAGCTGACCAGGAAGTTGCCCAGCCGCTCGATCGCGGCCGCCAGATCGCGCGCCCACGGCAGCGTCACGATCCGCAGGTGATCGGGTGCGGGCCAGTTGAAGCCGGTGCCCTGACCGACCAGGATCTTCTCGGACAGCAGCAGGTCCAGGACCAGCTGCTCGTCGTCCTCGATGTCGTAGACCTCGGGGTCCAGCCGGGGAAACGCGTACAGCGCACCCGCGGGCTTTACGCACGAGACGCCCGGAATCTCGTTGAGCTTCTCCCAGGCGACGTCGCGCTGCTCGAGCAGCCGGCCGCCCGGCAGCACCAGGTCCTCGATGCTCTGGTGCCCGCCCAAAGCGACCTGGATCCCGTGCTGCGCGGGCACGTTGGGGCACAGGCGCATGTTGGCCAGCAGGCTGATCCCCTCGATGAAGCTGCTGGCGTGGTCCTTGGGCCCGGTGATCGCCAGCCAGCCCGCCCGGTAGCCGGCGACGCGGTAGGCCTTCGACAGCCCGTTGAACGTGAGGCACAACATGTCGGGGGCCAGGGTGGCCACGCTGATGTGCTTGGCGTCGTCGTAAAGGATCTTGTCGTAGATCTCGTCGGCGAGCAGCAGCAGTTCGTGCTTGCGCGCCAGCTCCACCATCTGCGTCAGCACCTCGCGGCTGTAGACGGCGCCGGTCGGGTTGTTCGGGTTGATCACGACCAGCGCCTTGGTGCGCTCGGTGATCTTGGACTCCAGGTCGGCGATGTCGGGCTGCCAGTTCTGCGTCTCGTCGCACAGGTAGTGGACGGGGGTGCCGCCGGCCAGCGACGTCGACGCCGTCCACAGCGGGTAATCCGGCGACGGGATCAGTACCTGGTCGCCGTTGTCGAGCAGGGCCTGCAGCGTCATCGTGATCAGTTCGGACACCCCGTTGCCCAGGAAGACGTCGTCGACGTCGAACCGGGGGAAGCCCTCGACCAGCTCGTAGCGGGTGACCACCGCGCGCCGGGCCGGCAGGATGCCCTTCGAGTCCGAGTAGCCCTGGGCGTACGGCAGGGCCTGGATCATGTCGCGCATGATCACGTCCGGCGCCTCGAAGCCGAACGGCGCGGGGTTGCCGATGTTCAGCTTCAGGATGCGGTGCCCCTCGGCCTCCAGCCGCGCGGCGTGCTGGTGCACCGGCCCCCGGATCTCGTACAGGACGTTCTGCAGCTTGGACGACTGCGCGAACGTGCGCTGCCGGTGGTGACCGGCCTGATGGCCGGGGCCGTGCAGGGGCAGCTGGTGGGTAGTCACGCCACCTATGGTGCCACCGCTGTCTACCGAAATTTGCTGACGGACCTCAATCTGTGATCAACGCTTGCCCGGCGGGCGGGCGCCGCGTGCGATGCCCAGCCCCTTGACCGGCGGTGTGGGGGCCGCCGGCGGGGACGCCTCGCCGTTGCCTTCGGCTTCGGGCGTCGGCTCGGCCTTGGGGGCCTCCGCCTTGGGAGCCTCGGCCTTCGCGGGGGCGGCCTTCTTGGCGCCGGGACGCTTGGCGCCCGCGGCGATGCCGAGGCCCTTCACGGGAGCCGCCGGAGCTTCGGCCTTGGGCGCCTCCGCCTCGGCCGGTGCCTCGGTCGCCTTCGCGGCGGGAGCCTCGGTCTTCGGGGCGGCCTTCTTGGCGCCGGGACGCTTGGCGCCCCCGGCGATGCCCAAGCCCTTCACCGGCGCCGCGGGCGCTTCCGCCTTCGGCGCTTCCGCTTCGGGCGCCTCGGCTTCGGGCGCCTCGGCCGGTGCGCTCGGCGCCGCGACGGCGGCCTTCGGTTCCGGCTTCGGTGCGCGCTTCTCGGCCTGCTTTGCGGCCGTGCCCTTCTCCGGCAGCGTCGCCTTGTCGTACTCGAGCGACCCGAGCAGCACCTGGGCCACGTCGAGCACCTCGACGCCGCTGCGGCCGGCCTCCTCCTGCCGGTCGTTGACGCCGTCGGTGACCATCACCCGGCAGAACGGGCAGCCGGTCGCGATGGTGGACGCCCCGGTGGCCAGCGCCTCGTCGACGCGCTCGTGGTTGATCCGCTTGCCGATGTGCTCTTCCATCCACATCCGGGCACCGCCCGCGCCGCAGCAGAAGCTGCGCTCGGCGTGGCGCGGCATCTCGGTCAGCGTCGCGCCGGCCGCGCCGATCAGCTCGCGCGGCGCCTCGTACACCTTGTTGTGGCGGCCCAGGTAGCACGGGTCGTGGTAGGTGATGTCCTGCGACACGGGGGTAACCGGCACCAGCTTGTTGTCGCGGATCAGCCGGTTCAGCAGCTGGGTGTGGTGCAGCACCGAGTAGTTCGAGCCGAGCTGCCGGTATTCGCGGCCCAGCGTGTTGAAGCAGTGCGGGCACGTGACGACGATCTTGCGGTCGACGGTCTCGGTGCCCTCGAAGACGCCGTCCAGCGTCTCGACGGCCTGGGCGGCCAGCTGCTGGAACAGGAACTCGTTGCCCGAGCGGCGCGCGGAGTCGCCGTTGCAGGTCTCCCCGGTGCCGAGCACCAGGTACTTCACCCCGGCGATGGCCAGCAGCTCGGCGACGGCCTTGGTCGTCTTCTTGGCCTTGTCGTCGTACGCGCCGGCGCAGCCCACCCAGAACAGGTATTCGAAGCCGTCGAAGCTGTCGACGTCCTCGCCGTACACGGGGACGTCGAAGTCGACCTCGTCGATCCAGTTGGTGCGGTCGGAGGCGTTCTGCCCCCACGGGTTGGCTTTGGTTTCCAGGTTCTTGAACAGCACCGACAGTTCCGTCGGGAACTCGGACTCCATCATCACCTGGTAGCGGCGCATATCAACGATGTGATCGATGTGCTCGATGTCCACCGGGCACTGCTCGACGCACGCGCCGCACGTCACGCACGACCACAGCACGTCGGGGTCGATGACGCCGCGTTGCTCGGCGGTGCCGACCAGCGGGCGGGTGGCCTGCTCGGGCCCGGAGCCCATCACGCGGCCGAAGCCGGACTCCGGAACGTGGTGTTCCTCTTCGTGCTTCTCGCCGGCCACTTCCTCGCCGAGCCCGCCCTCCGGAGTGTTCTCGGTGGGCGTCTCCTTCTTGCCCAGGATGTAGGGCGCCTTGGCCATCCAGTGGTCGCGGAGGTCCATGATGACGAGCTTCGGCGACAGCGGCTTGCCGGTGTTCCAGGCGGGACACTGCGACTGGCAGCGCCCGCACTCGGTACAGGTGGCGAAGTCGAGCATCCCCTTCCAGCTGAAGTCCTCGATTTTGCCGCGGCCGAACTGGGCGTCGTCGGGCGGGTTTTCGAAGTCGATCGGCTTGCCGTCGTATTCGAGCGGCAGCAGCGGGCCCAGGGCGTCGGGCAGCCGCTTGAAGATGACGTTGATCGGCGCGGTGAAGATGTGCAGGTGCTTGGAGTGCAGCACGATGATGAGGAACGCCAGCATGACCGCGATGTGCAGCAGCAGGGCCGTCGTCTCGATGATCTCGTTGGCAGGCTGGCCGAGCGGGCGCAGGATCACGCCGAACAGCTGGGACAGGAACGCGCCCTTGCCGTAGGGCAGGGTGCCGTTGTTGACGGCCGACCCGCGGACCAGCACGTAGGTCCAGATGACGTTGAAGATCATGAACAGCACCAGCCACGCGCCGCCGGTGTGCGATCCGTAGAACCGCGACGAACGGCCGATCTCACGTGGGCTGCGGGTCAGGCGGATGATCGCGAACGTGGTGATGCCCAGGAAGACGGCCGTCGCGAAGAAGTCCTGGAGGAAGCCGAGCGCGTCCCACCGGCCGATGATCGGGATGTGGAAGTTGTCCTGAAACAGCAGGCCGTAGGCCTCGATGTACACCGTGAGCAGGATGAAGAAGCCCCACATCGTGAAGAAGTGGGCCAGGCCGGGGATCGACCACTTCAGCAGGCGGCGCTGCCCGAAGACCTCCGCAATCTCCGTCCAGACCCGCCGGCCGGGGTCGTCGGTGTGCCCCGGCGCGGGTTTGCCGGCCGTGACCAGTTGGAACAGGAACAGGACCCGTCGTGCGGCAAGCGCCACCACGAGCAGCGTCATGCCCATGCCCACGGTCAGTCTGATGAGCATCTGCGTGGTCACAGAAAATCTCCCCAATGCCTAGTGTGAATCAGCCTGCTTTGTGCTGATCAGCCCTGCTCATAGTTGCATCTTCGCGGCCTGAGCCGCGAGAAAGGCTGCCCTAACTTCGCCTGGGCTAGGGCCGGAGGGGCAGCTGGAAGGGCGGGGGCAGCGGCCGTTCGCGCGTCGTGGTCGGCGCGGCGGTGGTGGTGGGCTGCGTCGTCGTCGGCTGTTGGCTGGTGGTGGTCGGCGGCGCCGTGGTCGTCGTCGTGGGCGGGTTCGTCGTCGTCGGGTTTGTCGTCGTCGGGTTGGTCGTCGTCGTGCTCGTCGTGGTGCTCGGCGGCGGGGCGGCGGACGTGGTCTCCGTCGGCTGCGTCGAAGGGGGTGGCGGCGCGGGGACCACCGTCACGGTCGTGATGTCGTTCGGCCCGGTGATGGTGACCGTCTGCGACGGCGCCGGGGTGTTGGGCGCGGTGGTGCTGGCGGGAGCGGGTTTGTCGTGGCCCAGCGTGAGCGCCAGCACGACGGCGACCAGAACGGCCGCGGCCGCACCCGCCACGCTGAGCACCAGCGCGGTCCGCTTGTACCAGGGCAGGCCGCCCGGTTCGGCGGGAAGGCGGTCCGCGTCGGCGCCGGGATAGACCTCGGCGGCCTTCGGCGCTTCCCTGTCGTACTGGCCGGTCATGTCCGGCCCCGTGTAAGGCACCGGCTCACCGGTGTCGTCGTCGTCTTCCGACCAGGCCAGGACGGGGTCGGCGTCGGCGGCCCGGGCGGTGCGAACCATCTCGGTGGGCGTTTCGACGGCGGCCGCCGCCGCGGTGGGTGCACCGGACGACAACTGCCGGTCGCCGAGCACGGCCGCGCCGACGGCCGCGCTGAACGCGGGCTGCGGCGCGGTGTGGATGGTGACCCCGAAGCGTTCGGCGAGCCGCCTGCCGATCAGCGGAATGGCGGCGCCACCGCCGACGGTCGCCACGGCGGCCAGCCCGCTACCGGCGATTCCGTTGCGCCGCAACACCTCTTCGACCGCGCCGGCGAACCGGTCCAGCGGTTCGGTGACGAGTCGCTCGAAGTCGGTGCGCGTCAGCGTGACGGTTTCGCCGGACCCGACCGAGACCGTCGCCGTGGTGGCCGAAGACAGTTGTTCCTTGGCGCGCCGGCACTCGCCGAGCAGCCGGCTCTGCGAGCCGATCCGGGTGGTGCTCGCGACGTCGGCGGTGGCCGCGGGCGCGCTCGCCTGCTCGAGGACGAGTTGGTCGAGTGCATCGCCGGAGAAGTCGGTGTTGCGCACCGAGGGCCCGATCTGCCGGTAGCCGGAGCCGGCATCGAACAGGCTGATGCTGGTGCCGCCGGCGCCGAAATCGCACAGGGCGACGACGCCGCCCACCGGGAATCCCGGCTGGGCGCGCAGGGCGGCCAGCGCCGCGGTGGCGTCGGGAACCAAGACCGGGGGCACGCCGGCGCGCGCGAGGTCCGGTTGGGCGAAGAACTCCTCACGCAACGCGGTGGACTGGGCCTCCGACCAGTACGCCGGGGTCGCGATCGTGACGGGCGTCCCGTACCCGACGGTGCGGGCCATGGCCTCGATCGCTTCCACCGTGAGGACCTCGCCGAGGTACTTCGTGCCGTCGGCGGCGACCAGCGGGGTGCGGTCGCCGACCCGCTCGACGAACCCGCGCAGCACCAGCCCCTGCCCGGTGAGATTGGGATTTTCCTCGGGCAGGCCCACCTCCGTGGGCCGGTTCTCGAACAGCGTCACGACGGGGCTGCGGGTGACCGGGGCGCCGCCGGAGCGGGCCGCGACCAGGTGGGCCACGCCGATCGACAGCCCGAGCGATTCGCTCATATAGCGCACCCCTGTATCAGTTGTCCGGCTGGCGATAGCCCGGCGGCCCTCACCTTAGCGGCTCGGCCCGTCAGTTGAGGCCTGGCGGCAGGGTGATCACGGTCGGCACCTCCGGGATCGTGATCACCGACGGCAGCTGCGGCAGGTGGTGCCGGTGGGTCGGCTGCGGCTGGGTCGGCTGGCGCGGCTGCTGCTGGGCGGGCGGCTCCGACGCGGTGCTGCTCGGGGGCTCGGTGGTGGTCGGCGCGGTGGTCCCGGTCGTGGTGGTGGTTGTGGTCGTCGCCGGGGTCGTGCTGCTGGTAGACGGCGTGTGGCTGGTGCCCTGGTCGCCGTGCAGCAGCTCCAGGACGCCGAAGACGATCAGGCCGATGAGGATCAGGACGGCCACGATCCAGGCGATCAGCGCCGCCGGTTTGCGGTACCAGGGGGTCGGCTCGGGCTCGTGCAGCGGGTCCGCGAACTGCGGCCACTCGTCCTCGGGCGGCGCCGCCGGAGGGGGCGGGGGCTCGGCCGCCGACGGGGGCCCGCCCTTGCTGTAATCGCCGAACTGGGTCGCCTGGTTGTGGAAGTCGTCGGGTGGGCCGTTGCGTGCCACGGCACCGATGGTACTAAGGCCACCTGTGGTCCCGGTCCGGCCGCGGCGTCGGGTCAGAAGGTGTTGACCTTGTCGAGGCTGACGAACATGCCGTGCTGGGTGCGGTCGTTGGTGAACCGGGTGCCGTCGGCGGTGGCGACGATCGTCCAGCCCTGCGCGTTGTAGGTCTTGTAGTCGATGGT
Source organism: Mycobacterium sp. 050134 (assembly GCF_036409085.1). Classification (NCBI taxonomy): domain Bacteria; kingdom Bacillati; phylum Actinomycetota; class Actinomycetes; order Mycobacteriales; family Mycobacteriaceae; genus Mycobacterium; species Mycobacterium sp. 050134. The sequence continues at coordinate 102,984 of NZ_JAZGLV010000017.1, read as the reverse complement.
GACGGTCGGGATGGCCCCGAGGTTGCCCAGCACCCATTGCACGTTGCCGGCGGAACTGATGCTGACGCCGTTGGCGTGCTCGCCTTCCTGCATCGGGGAATTGGTGAACGGCGCCTCGCACCCCACGGTGTCCTTGTTGATCTGGCAGCGGGTCTGCCCGGACTTCGTCTCGATGAAGACGTAGCCGTTCTGGTCGGGCGCCAGCGGAATGGCCCCGGCGGGCGGGGTCGGGGCGCCCGGCGCCGACGGCGGGGCCGTGGTGGTGCCCGGCGCCGTCGGCGCGGGCGTCGGGGTGGTCGGCCTGGGGGTGGGGAAGGTGGGCTCGACCGGGCCGGCCCCCGGCGCGGCGACCGGCTTTCCCTCGATGATCGAGGCGCAGCCGTCGATCAGGGCGGGGCTGATGAATACGGGGACGAGCAGCAAGGATCCGCCGGCCAGCCCCCACCGCACCTTTCGAGGCAACAGCACGCGTAACTCCCAGCTCGGTCCAATACCGGGATCAGACTAAACAGCGGGCGCCGAAAGCGGCCGCAGTGACGCGCCCGCGGATGCACGCCGATGGCGAATCTTTATCGCGGCGTGATCGATTCGCGCATCAGCTCGGCCGCCCGGTGCGCCGCCGCCACGATGCCCCGGTAACCCGTGCACCGGCAGAAGTTGCCGGACAGGCCTTCCCGGATCTCGGCGTCGGTCGGATCGGGGTTGTCGCGCAGCAGGGCCATGGCGGCGCGCCCGATCTCGTCGACTTTCAGGCCGCCGGCCGGTTTGCCGATCACCGCCGCCTCAGCCGCCCCCGCGATCGCGAAATCGCCGTGCCGGCGTGAGAACTCCCGGACCGCAAACCCGCCCTTTTCGACGGGTCACCGCGCACGCCGGCCACCGAATACGCCAGCTCCACTTCGGATTCGGCGACTCTGAGGCGATGCGCGGCCAGCGCGACGAGCCTTTCGCGCAGGATGGCGCCGGTCTCGCCGACGGCCCCGGCCGTCATCGGGCCGTACGGGGTGATTACCGGGTCGCCCTGGATGGTCGCCACGTCGTCGATGTCGGCACCCAGCGCGTCGGCGGTGGGCTGAATCACGTTGGTTTCCAGGCTGTTCCGCTCGAGCCGCCGTTGACGTAGACGTTCATCTTGCCGGTCGGCTCCATCCGGATGATGCAGCCCTCGGCGGCCAGGTGGCCAGGTGGCCGGTGGCGGCCCTGCGCGAGCGCGTCGCGCTGTTCCTTCCGAAATCCCTGGGCGTCAAGGAGTTTCACGGCCTGTAAGAATGTCTCGGTCGGCACCGGCGCGTAGATCTGTTGCCGCCCCGCCCAGCCAGCCGGCCACGTTGCCGGGGAAACCGTCGTGCACCTCCGACGTCCGGACGCGGGTGAAGTCGGTGAGGGCCGCCGCGGCCGATCAGCGGCCGGCCGTCCTCGACGCGCTGGACACGGGTCCCGGCATAGCGGGAGAAGCTCAATGCCATTATGTGAGAGTGGCGTTATCGCAGCCGAGGGACCGGTCGAGGATCTCCGGGCGCCGGCGCGTCGGGGTGCTGCTGGCCGCCGGCGCGGGACGGCGGTACGGCAAGCCGAAGGTCCTGGTCGACGGGTGGCTGGAAGCCGCCGTCGGCGCGCTGCGCGGCGGGGGCTGCGCGGACGTCGTCATCGTGCTCGGCGCCGGCCAGGTCGTTCCGCCGCCCGGGGTGACTGCGGTCGTGGCGCCGGATTGGGAGGACGGGCTGAGCGCCTCGGTCCGAGCCGCCCTGGCCGCGGCCGACCGCCTGCGGGCGGACGACGCGGTGCTGCACGTCATCGACACCCCCGACGTCGGACCGGACGTGGTGGCGCGCGTCCTGGACCGGGTGGCGCGCTCCGGTGCCGGGCTGGCGCGGGCGTATTTCGGCGACCGGCCGGGCCATCCGGTGGTCCTGGCCCGGGACCACTGGCCGGCGGTCCTCGCCAGGTTGTCCGGGGACCAGGGTGCGGGCGCCTACCTGCGCGGCCGCGACGACGTCATGCGCGTCGACTGCGCCGACCTCGCCGACGGCCACGACATCGATTACCCGGGAGACGTGCCCGACGGCTAAGCCGCCACCGGCGGGTCGCTGAGGGGCGACGTCGTTACACCTGGGTCCTGCGCGGCGGCCCGCACGCGGTGACGGACGAAATACCAGCCGGCGGTGAGCGCCACGGTGCCGAAGACAAACGCGCCCATCAGCCACGGACCCTGCACCCTGTCGAACAACATCAGGACGACCACGCTGGCCAGAAAGACCAGCGTGAGATAGCCGCTGTAGGGGGACAGCGGCATCCGGAAGCTCGGACGTTGCACCCGCCCGGCCCGCGCCAGCCGGTGCAACCGCAGCTGGCTGGCCACGATTGTGCCCCAGGCCACCACCACGCCGACCGCGGCAAGGTGCAGCACGATCTCGAACGCCTGGCTCGGTTTGACGGCGTTGAGGACGATGCCGAACAGGCCGATGGCGCCGGTGAGCAGGATCCCGCCGAACGGCACGCCGTTCTTGGACATCGGGGCCGTGAATTTCGGGCCGCTGCCGTTGAGCGCCATCGACCGCAGGATGCGGCCCGTGGAATACAGTCCGGCGTTCAGGCTTGACAGTGCGGCGGTGAGGACCACGACGTTCATCAGGCTGCCGGCGCCGCCGAACCCGAGCTTGGAGAAGAACGTCACGAACGGGCTCACATGGTCGCGGTACGCGGTGTAGGGCAGCAGCAGCGCCAGCAGCACCGTCGACCCGATATAGAACACGGCGACGCGCAGCACCACCGAGTTGATCACCCGCGGCATGATCTCCTCGGGGTTCTCCGTCTCACCGGCCGCGATGCCGACCAGCTCGACGGCGGAGTAGGCGAACACCACCCCCGAGGTAACCAGCACCAGGGGCAGCAATCCGGCCGGCAGGAGGCCGCCGTGGCTCTCCCAGAGCTGGGGGCCGGTGCCCTGGCCGTCGACTTTGAACCCACCCACCAGGAACACCACGCCGATCACGAGGAACGTCACCAGCGCCAGCACCTTTATCAACGAGGCCCAGAACTCCAACTCGCCGAAGAGCTTCACCGAGATCAGGTTCATCGACAGCACGACTACCAGCGCGATCAACGCGAGCGTCCACTGCGGGACCGCCTGGAAGGCGCCCCAGTAGTGGCAGTAGTGGGCGATCGCGGTGGTGTCCACGATGCCCGTCATCGCCCAGTTCATGAAGTACATCCAGCCCGCCACGAAAGCGACCTTTTCGCCGAAGAATTCGCGGGCATAGGACACGAAGGAGCCCGACGACGGGCGGTGCAGCACCAGCTCGCCCAGCGCGCGCAGGATTAAGAACACGAAGACCCCGCACACCGCGTAGACCACGAACAGCCCGGGGCCCGCTGATGCGAGCCGCCCGCCGGCACCCAGGAAGAGACCTGTGCCGATGGCCCCGCCGAGGCCGATCATCTGGATCTGCCGGTTCTTGAGGCCTTTGTGGTAACCCGCGTCTTCACGCGTTAGCCGAGCACTGTCGGGTGATGACATCGAGCTCCTGCGGTAGTGACTCCGGGGAGACCCCAGGCTAAACCATGGACGCTGCGCACGGTGGCCCAGACCGGCTAAACCTAGATCCCCAGCATCCGTTCGGCGTTGCGGTGGCTGATGCGGGCCCGATCGTCGCGGCTGAGCGGCAGGTTGTCCAGGAAAGCGCGCGCCACGCGCATGGATCCGAAGGGATAGTCGGCCGAGAAAGCCACCCGGTCAACGCCGACCTGGGCGACCAGGTTCGCGTAGGTCGCTTCGTCGTTGAAGTTCGCGAACGTGTAGTTGAAGTTCTCTCGAAGGTAGGAGCTGATCGGGCGCTTTAGGCCGGTCAACTCCGGGGACAGCGTGGCGTCGAACCGCGGGAGCATGAACGGTGTCGCCTCGCCCATGTGCCCGATGATCACCTGCAGCGTCGGGTAACGGTCGAACACGCCGCCGAGGATCATCCGCAGCACGTGGGTGCCCGTGTTGATGTGCCACCCCCACCCCACGGTGGCCAGCGCGAACGTGACGCGGTCGGCGAAGCCCGCGTAGCAGGACTCGATCACGCCGGCCGGCGGCACGGTGGGGTGCAGGTAGATCGGGGCCCGCAGCGCGGCGGCGCACTCCAGCACGGGGGCGAAGAACGGATCGTCGAGATAGCGGCCCTGGCTGTGGCCGTTGACCACCATACCCAGGAAGCCGAGGTCGCGCACCGTCCGCTCGAGCTCCTTGACCGCCCGCTCGGGCGCGCTGATGGGCAGGGCGGCGAATCCCGCCAGCCGGTCGGGGTGGCGCGCGATCGCGGCGGCGAGCTCCTCGTTGCAGGCGCGAGCCAGCGGAACGGCGTCCGGCGGGTCCAGCTGTTCGACCCCCGGCGCCGCCAGCGACAGCACCGCCAGGTCGACGCCCGCGTCGTCCATCGCCGCGATCCGGCCGTCGCCGAGGTCGCTGATCGGTTCCACGATCCCCTGCCGCGATTTCAGCCAGCCGCCCGGACCGTTCAGGAATTCCGCCGTGACGAAATGCTCTTCGAGCGCGATCGTGCGCATTCGGTCGTGTCTACCCCTCGAGTAGTCGGGCGGCGGCGGTCCAGACTGGCCGCCGCTCGCGGTTGTCGGCGAGCCGGATCGTCTTGGTGTACCCATATTCCGCGAGTGTCTGCTGGGTGTTGTTGCCTACGAAGCCGCACACACCCACCCCGCGGTTGACGAACACGGTGCCCGCCCGCATCCGCCGGCTGACCCGAAGCGCCCGGTCGCCGTCCCGGGTGAATACGGCCGCCGCCAGCCCGAACCGGGTGCCGTTGGCAATCCGCACGGCCTCGTCCTCGTCGGCGAACGGGATGAGGGCGACGACCGGTCCGAGGATCTCCTCCCGGGCCACCCGCATGCGGGGGGTCACGTCGGTCAGCACGGTCGGGGAGACGAAGAAGCCGTCCGCCAGTCGAGGGTCGTCTGGCAGCGGCGCCTGCGCGGCGATGCGCGCACCCTCGGCAACGCCGATGCCGAGGTAGTCGAGGACCTGCTTCTGCTGCGCGCGGGTGACCACCGGCCCGACGTCGGTGTCCGGGTCCGCGCCGTCGCCGACCCGCAACCGCCGCACCGCCGCACACAGCTTCTCCCCGAATTCCTCGATGATGTTGTGCTGCACCAGGATCCGCGACGACGCGGCGCGTATTTCGCCGTGGCTGAAGAATCCGCCGTCGACGGCGGCCAGCAGGGCCTCGTGCTGATCGGCGTCGTCGAAGACCAGCAGAGGGTTCTTGCCGCCCAACTCCAGCAGGGTCGGCGTCAGGTTGGGCGCGGCGGTCCGCAACACGGCGGCGCCGGTCCGCGGTGAGCCGGTGAAGGAGACCTTGCCCACCAACCGGTGACCGGCCAGCACGCCGCTCACCTCGCCCCTGCCCGGCACGGCGTGCACCACGCGGTCCGGTAGCACCGACTGCATCAGTTCCACCATGCGCAGCACCACCGACGGAGTCTGCTCCGGCGGCTTGAGCACCACGGCGTTTCCGACGGCGAGCGCCGGCGCGACCTTCGCCGCCGTGTGGATCGGGGGCCACGTGAACGGCACGAGGCAGGCGACCACCCCGTACGGCTCCAGGGTGGTCATGCCGGAGACGGGCCCCCGCTCGCCGGCGTCGTCGCGGGCCACGCCGGGCAGCGCCTCCGCCGCGTCGGCGAAGTGCTCGAAGATGTTGATCGCCGCGTCCACATCGACGTTGCGCGCCTGGGTGAACGGCTTGCCCATCTCCAGCGACTCGAGCTGGGCAAGCTCGTCGGCGTTGGCGCGGATCACCTCCGCCACCTCGCGCAAGTACCGTCCGCGTTCGCCCGCCGGGCGCCGCTTCCACCGCAGGTGGGCGGAGTGCGCCGCGCGCACCGCCTGGTCCACCTCCTCGGCGCCGGAGCCCTGGACGACGGTGACCGTCTGGCCCGTCGCGGGGTTCTGAACGACGAACTGGTCGTCGGTGGACGCCGACGACCAACGCGTCCGGATCCTGGTCAAGGTCGGCAAGGGGTAAGCCATAGGCACCGTCCAGCACAGTGAGGGGGAGGGGATGGACCGCGGATGGACCGTGGTCGATCAACCGGAGGGGTAACTCCAAGCGAACGGTACGTTGACCAGCGCTATCGGTGCCAATACCGGTTTCTGATGGGGGCTATCACGCAGGGTGATAATGGCCACGTGGAGCTTCGCCAGCTGGAGTATTTCCTCGCCGTCGCGGACAACCATGGCTTCACCCGCGCCGCCGAGAAGCTGCACGTGGTGCAGTCCGGGGTCTCGTCGACGATCAAGGCGCTCGAGCGCGAGCTCGGCGCGCAACTGTTCGTCCGGGGGCCGGCCGGTGTGACGCTGACCGCCGCGGGACGCGCGCTGGCGCCACGGGCCCGTACCACCCTGGACGCCGCCCGCGCGGCTGTCGACGCCGTCGCGGCCGCCCGCGGGGCCGTCCGTGGCACCGTCACCCTCGGGACGCTCACCTCGATCAACATCATCGACCTGCCCACGCTGCTGTCCAAGCTCTACGCCCGGCATCCCGGGGTGCTGGTCCAGCTTCGCTCCGCCCGCGAGGGGTCTGCCGGGCTGGTGCAGCAACTCCGGGCCGGCGACCTCGACGTCGCGTTCACCGTCTTCACCGACGGGCCGCCGGACGATCTGCACGCGCGGCTCGTCGCCGAGTACCCGCTGCTGCTGGTGGTGCCCGCCGACCATCCGCTCGCCGAGCGGGAGACCGTCCGGCTCGCCGAGCTGGCCGGGATGACGTTCGTCGACGGTTCGCCCGGCTACGGCAACCGGGCGGTGGTGGACCGGGCCTTCGCGGCGGCCGGGGTGGAGCGCACGATCGCGCTCGAGATCGCGGACATCGGCACGACCGCGACCCACATCCGCAACGGCATCGGAATCGGCTTCTTGAGCCGATTCATCCTCGACGAAATCGGGGACCACGGCCTGGCGACCGTGCGCATCGCCGATCAGGACCTCTGCTGGCGCCTCTACGTCGCGATGTCCGCGGTCCGCCCGCCCGGCGCGGCCACGCGCGCGGTGTTCTCCCTGATCGAGGAGATGATTCCCGACCGTGGCGCGCCCGGCGTGCCCTGACGCCGGGACCAGAACTACCGGTCCGCAGGACGCCGCGTCATTACCCGACGACCTCGCGGAGCTCGTCGAGCATCTCAACCTCCGCGACGCGATTCACGTCGGCCACTCCACCGGCGGGGGCGAAGTCGTGCGTTACCTCGCTCGGCACGGTGAGCCAGGGCCGCCAAGGCCGTTCTCATCAGCGCGGTCCCGCCGCTCATGGTTCAGACCGACGCCAACCCCGATGGCCTCCCCAAATCGGTGTTCGACGATCTGCAGGCGCAGTTGGCGGCGAACCGGTCGGTGTTCCACCGGAACCTGTCGGCGGGGCCCGAAGTCAGCGGCGCTGCTGGCCGAAGCGTCGTTGGTCCACATGTTGACGATCGCGGTCGCGACGACGATGGAGGCGGTCCCTTCCCGGATCCGGTTGACCGGCGCGAGGTCTTCAATTGACGCGGTACCAAGGCCCAGCCACACCGTCAGATAACCCAATTGTTCGGCCTCGGTAGCCATTTCGATGCGAGCAGCATCTCCATAGCCGGGATGCAGCCAGGCGCCGAACGCCCGAGGCGAGCCGGTAACGGGGGGTCACGAGCCCGCCGGCACGATGCGAAGGTCCACGATGTGGTCGTCGCGCACGACGAAGCTGTTGATGAGGTCGACCTCGCCGCCGGGGAAGTTGCCCTCGAGATGCAGGTGCACGTCGTAGTGCTGCGTACCGTCGGCGCCGCCGAGCGCCTTCGCGGCAGTGACAGTGGACGTGTATTCGAATGCGGTGTCGACGTCTTCGCGCCATCGTTGTATCTCGGCGCGACCGGCCCGGTGTTTGCCCTCGTCGAACACGCTGGCGTCCTTGCTGAAACAGGCGACCACCGCATCGACGTCGCGCCGCACAGACGCGGCCAGATAGTCCGAAATGGCTTGGGGCAACGACTCTTGGCTCATGATCTTCTCCCCTGGGTAGACTCGCTTCTGAAATTGAAGTTAGTAACTTCTGATTTAGAAGTCAAGGTGGCGCAATGACGGAGAAGATTCGGCTCGAGGACCGGGAGTGCCCCCTGTCGGCGACGCTGGGGCTGGTCGGAGAGTGGTGGACCTTGCTGATCCTGCACGACGCCTTCGACGGTTACACGCGCTTCGACGAGTTCCAGGAGAACCTGGGGGTGTCGTCGAGCCTGCTGGCGGGCCGGTTGAAGCGACTGGTCGACGCCGGCATCTTCGAACGGCGTCCGTATCGGGAGAAACCCGTTCGGCATGAATACGTCTTGACCGAACTGGGGCGCTCGCTGCGCCCGGTGATCGTCGCGCTGGCCGCGTGGGGCAACGCGCGTCTGCAATCGCGTGAGCGCAGCATGGTGCTTGTCGATGCGGAGACCGGAGTGGAGGCCGAACCGGTTCTGGTCGACCGTGTTTCGGGGCGGCGGGTCGACGGCCCCGACTTCGTGTTCACCGCGGGACCCGCGGCCAGCAAGCCGTTCCGGGACCGCTACGCCGGGCGGCCCGCTGCGGTCCAGGCTCCGCAAGTCAGTCGAAGGTGAATCCGCGGAGGCTTCTGCGCGACGAGACGCCCGGCGCAGCCACTCGCCGTAGACCAGGTGGGTGCGCGCAACATGCACGACGGCCGGGCTGCCTTGGAGGTGGGTGAGGGCTTGGCGGTAGAGCGCGTCGGCACACGTCGGTGCGGACCATGAGCTGTGCCAGCGCCTCGCCGGCCGTCGTAAGGTCTCCGCACCGGGTGGCCGCCTCGACCAACTCGACCAGCAGCTAACCGCAGATCCCCAGGTTGTCGTAGCCCACTGCGCGGGCGGCGGCGGCCAGGGCGTCCTGGAACTGACCCAACCCGATGTGCGTATCCATCGGCGGCGTAGGCGGCGTTGAGCTCGTTGCAGCAGCCGATTCAATTGATGTCGAGGTACCGTCGGTGCCTGCGCATTCCCGCCTCCCATCGCTGGGAGCTGGCATCCCGACGCGTGGGCGCGGACGGACCCGTGAAAACCCCGGGAACAAGACGCGCCCGGTCGCCGTTAAGATGGCAACAAGTTGAGTGAACCAGGCTCAAGGTTGGGGTTGACACCATAGGGTTGGCCGGCGCAGTCTTGAGCGGGGTTCACTCAGCATAGTGCAGTACCCAAGCTCTACTACTCAGGAGGAATCACCATGGCTCGTGCGGTCGGCATCGACCTCGGGACCACCAACTCCGTCGTCGCAGTTCTGGAAGGTGGCGACCCCGTCGTCGTCGCAAACTCCGAGGGCTCCAGGACCACGCCTTCCATCGTCGCGTTCGCGCGCAACGGTGAGGTGCTGGTGGGGCAGCCCGCCAAGAACCAGGCGGTGACCAACGTCGACCGCACCATCCGCTCGGTCAAGCGGCACATGGGCAGCGACTGGACGATCGAGATCGACGGCAAGAATTACACCGCCCCGGAGATCAGCGCCCGCGTGCTGATGAAGCTGAAGCGGGACGCCGAGGCGTACCTCGGCGAGGACATCACCGACGCGGTGATCACCGTCCCCGCCTACTTCAACGACTCCCAGCGTCAGGCCACCAAGGACGCCGGCCAGATCGCCGGCCTCAACGTGCTGCGGATCGTCAACGAGCCGACCGCCGCCGCGCTGGCCTACGGCCTGGACAAGGGCGAGAAGGAACAGACCATCCTGGTCTTCGACCTCGGCGGCGGCACCTTCGACGTCTCCCTGCTGGAGATCGGTGAGGGCGTGGTCGAGGTCCGCGCCACCAGTGGTGACAACCACCTCGGCGGCGACGACTGGGACGAGCGCGTCGTGCAGTGGCTCGTCGACAAGTTCAAGGGCACCAGCGGCATCGACCTGACCAAGGACAAGATGGCGATGCAGCGACTTCGGGAAGCGGCCGAGAAGGCCAAGATCGAGTTGTCCTCGTCGGGCAGCACGTCGATCAACCTGCCCTACATCACCGTCGACGCGGACAAGAACCCGCTGTTCCTCGACGAGCAGCTGACCCGAGCTGAGTTCCAGCGCATCACCCAGGACCTGCTGGACCGCACCCGCAAGCCGTTCCAGTCGGTGATCGCCGACACCGGCATCTCGGTGTCCGACATCGACCACGTGGTGCTGGTGGGTGGTTCCACTCGCATGCCCGCGGTGACCGACCTGGTCAAGGAGCTCACCGGAGGCAAGGAGCCCAACAAGGGCGTGAATCCGGACGAGGTCGTGGCCGTGGGTGCCGCGCTGCAGGCCGGTGTCCTCAAGGGTGAGGTGAAAGACGTTCTGCTGCTTGACGTCACGCCCCTGAGCCTCGGTATCGAGACCAAGGGCGGCGTGATGACCAAGCTGATCGAGCGCAACACCACCATCCCGACCAAGCGGTCGGAGACCTTCACCACCGCCGACGACAACCAGCCGTCGGTACAGATCCAGGTCTATCAGGGTGAGCGCGAAATCGCCTCGCACAACAAGCTTCTCGGGTCCTTCGAGCTGACCGGCATCCCGCCGGCGCCCCGCGGCGTCCCGCAGATCGAGGTCACCTTCGACATCGACGCCAACGGCATCGTGCATGTCACCGCGAAGGACAAGGGCACCGGCAAGGAGAACACGATCAAGATCCAGGAGGGCTCCGGCCTGTCCAAGGAGGAGATCGACCGGATGATCAAGGACGCCGAGGCGCACGCCGATGAGGACCGCCAGCGCCGCGAGGAGGCCGACGTCCGCAACCAGGCCGAGACGCTCGTCTACCAGACGGAGAAGTTCGTCGCCGAACAGCGCGGGGCCGAAGGCGCATCCAAGGTCCCCGAGGACACGCTGAACAAGGTGGACGCCGCGATCGGCGAGGCCAAGTCGGCGCTGGCCGGCACCGACATCACCGCGATCAAGTCCGCAATGGAGAAGCTCGGCGAGGAGTCCCAGGCGCTCGGCCAGGCGATCTACGAGGCCACTCAGGCCGAGGGTGGTCAGGCCGGTGGCGGCGCCGACGGCGGTTCGTCCAGCTCTGCCGACGACGTCGTCGACGCGGAGGTGGTCGACGATGACCGGGAGTCCAAGTGAGCGAAGCGAATCAGGAACAGGTAACTGTCACCGATAAGCGGCGCATCGACCCCCAGACGGGCGAGGTTCGGCAGGCCCCTTCCGGCGCTGAGCCGGAAGGGAGCCCGCCGGCCGGCAAGCCCGGCGAGGCGGGCGCGGAAGCGGGTACGAAGGTCGCCGAGCTGACCGCCGACCTGCAGCGGGTCCAGGCTGACTTCGCCAACTACCGCAAGCGGGCGCTGCGCGACCAGCAGGCGGCGGCGGACCGGGCCAAGGCGGGCGTCGTCAACGAATTGCTGGGCGTGCTCGACGACCTCGAGCGGGCGCGCCGGCACGGTGACCTCGATTCGAGCCCGCTGAAGGCGGTGGCGGACAAGCTGATGAACGTCGTCAGCGGACTCGGCCTGACGTCGTTCGGCGCCGAGGGCGAGGACTTCGACCCGGTGCTGCACGAGGCCGTCCAGCACGAGGGCGACGGCGGCGAGGGCTCCCGGCCCGTCATCGGCACCGTCATGCGGCAGGGTTACAAGCTCGGCGAGCAGGTGCTACGGCACGCGCTGGTCGCCGTCGTCGACACGGTCGGCGACGCCGGCGCGGCCCCGGCGGCCGACACGAAACCGGGCGAATCGGACGATAAAGCCGGCAGCCCGGGTGACTAGACCACACAATCAGCACAACAAGACAACAAAAGGTGAGAGGGGGTGACGCAACATGGCCCAGCGTGAATGGGTCGAAAAGGACTTCTACAAGGAGCTGGGCGTCTCCTCCGACGCCAGCCCGGAGGAGATCAAGCGCGCCTACCGCAAGCTGGCGCGCGACCTGCATCCCGACGCCAACCCCGACAACCCCGCCGCGGGCGAACGGTTCAAGGCCGTGTCCGAGGCGCACAACGTGTTGTCGGACCCGGCCAAGCGCAAGGAGTACGACGAAACCCGTCGGCTGTTCGCCGGCGGCCGCTTCGGTGGCGGCCGCCGGTTCGACGGCGGCGGCGGCTTCGGCGGGTTCGGCGGTGACGGTGCCGAGTTCAACCTGAACGATCTGTTCGACGCCGCCGGGCGAAGCGGCGGGGCCAACATCGGCGACCTGTTCGGCGGCCTGTTCGGCCGGGGCGCCGGCAACCGTCCCAGCCGGCCGCGGCGCGGCAACGACCTGGAGACCGAGACGCAGCTGGAGTTCGTCGAGGCCGCCAAGGGCGTGGCGATGCCGCTTCGGCTGACCAGCCCGGCGCCGTGCACCAACTGTCACGGCAGTGGCGCGCGCCCGGGCACCAGCCCGAAGGTGTGCCCGAGCTGCAACGGTTCCGGCGTGATCAACCGCAATCAGGGTGCGTTCGGTTTTTCCGAGCCGTGCACCGACTGCCGGGGCAGCGGCTCGATCATCGAGCACCCCTGCGACGAGTGCAAGGGCACCGGCGTGACCACGCGCACGCGCACCATCAACGTGCGCATCCCGCCCGGCGTCGAGGACGGGCAGCGCATCCGGCTGCCCGGTCAGGGGGAAGCTGGCCTGCGCGGCGCCCCGTCCGGTGACCTGTACGTGACGGTGCACGTGCGGCCGGACAAGGTCTTCGGCCGCGAGGGCGACGACCTGACGGTGACAGTTCCGGTTAGCTTCACCGAATTGGCCTTGGGCACAACGCTTTCGGTTCCGACGCTGGACGGCAAGGTCGGCGTCCGGGTGCCCAAGGGCACCGCCGACGGCCGGATCCTGCGGGTGCGCGGACGCGGCGTGCCCAAGCGCAGCGGTGGTAGCGGGGACCTGCTGGTCACCGTGAAGGTGGCGGTGCCGCCCAACGTGGAGGGCGCCGCGCAGGAGGCCCTGGAGGCCTACGCGGCCGCCGAGCGGGCCAGTGGTTTCGATCCGCGAGCGGGATGGGCGGGTAATCGCTGATGGCAAGGAATTCGCGAGAAGAGGGGTCGCGCACCTTCCTGATTTCGGTGGCGGCGGAACTGGCGGGCATGCACGCGCAGACCCTGCGCACCTACGACCGCCTCGGGCTGGTCAGCCCGCGCCGGACTTCCGGTGGGGGACGGCGCTATTCGGAGCACGACGTCGACCTGCTGCGGGAGGTGCAGCGGCTGTCGCAGGACGAGGGTGTCAACCTGGCCGGCATCAAGCGCATCATCGAGCTGACCAATCAGGTCGAGGCGCTGCAGTCGCGGGTCAAGGAGCTGACCGAGGAGCTGGCGCAGGTGCGTGCCGGCCAGCGCCGCGACCTCGCGGTGGTGCCCAAGAGCACCGCGCTCGTCGTGTGGCAGCCGCGCCGCGCCCGCTAGGCGACCGGCCCGCGCGTCAGCGAGTTCGAAATCGCCTGCGACCCGACGGAAGACGGTCGAGCAGCGCCGACAGTTGTTCGGGTTGTTCGAGCAGCACCGCATAACTGAGCAGCCAGTAGATGACGTCGAGCACGACGTCGGTGAGCTCGGGTCGCCGGGCGGTCTCGAGCCGCTCGAGCAGTTCGGCGACGGCCACCTGTTCGCGTTCCATCGTCGCGCGCCGTGACCCGCCGACCCAGGGACACATCGCGGGTGGCAACGGCTCGGAGGGCACCCGGGGTGTGTCGTGGGCACGCATCATGTTCCGCGCCTTGGCGTCGAGCGCCCGACAGTCGGACCGACCGGTGAGCAGGTTCGCCGCCTCGGCGTCCTCGAAGAACGCGTCCCCCAGCCTGCCGAGGTCGGCGAGCCGCTTGATTTCGGCCACCACACCCGGAGACATGACGCGGCGCCGGTCCTCGCCGAAGGTGAAGGGGTCCACGAGGGAAGCGGTGTTGTCGACGACGATGAACGAGGCCGCCGACATCAGCGCGGCGACGTCCTCCTGCCAATCGATGTCGGACTCCACGCGAAAGCCCACCTGGTAGGCCTTGCGCTTGCCGATCGTGATGTCGACGACATACGACTCTATGGGATTGGCCATCCACACCACTGGCATCGGGGCGATGGAATCAACGAGGTCGGCCAGCTCGGGCATCTCCAGTGCCAGGGTGCCCGACATGACGACGCCGGCGGGGTATCGGGCCATGATGCGGTTGTTGTAACCGCGCAGGAACAACACGAACGGCCGGCCCGCCGATTGGGCGTCGGCGAAGAGCGCTTCGGTGCGCAGGCGCGCGGCCCGGCGTTCCTCCAGGTGCGAAACCATATTCCTGGCATCGGCGTGTCGCTCGTGCTCGAGGTTGGCACGTTGTTTCCGACTGCGTTTCGGCAGCTTTCCGCTGACGACGAATTCGAGGAGTTTTGCCTGCAGTTTGCCCGCATGGTCTTGAAGCTCGACCGGCACGTGCCAATGCGGATCGAGTTCAAGCGATGGCTGACCGTCGCGCATCGCGATCAGCGGCGCGAATTGCTGGTCACCCGCCGCCTCGGTCAGCGAAACAGCAAGTGCGCCTTGAATTTCCGTCCATTGAATTGGATCGCCGTCGCGGCGCGTCCGTGCCGGCCCCGCTTCGTCCTGCGCCGCGCGCAGCTGCGGGTCGGTCGTCTGCCGGCGGCGTTTCAATAGCGCCGAAGGCCGCTTCACCGGTCGAGGCTACATCCGCGCGGGGGTTCGCACCAGATGTCGCCTGGTGGTCCGTCATCCCGCACTTCTGCGGTGCGTATGACTTCCGGTGGTGGTGGCAATCGTTGGCGAGCGGCCTGGCCGTTTCGGAAGCCGGCGCCGAGCGCAAACTAAGCCGTCGAATACGTACCCACCTGGCGCGTTTTGCGCGAGCATATAGCCATGTCCCGGGTGTTCATCAGCCACTCGCATCAGGACAGCGCGCAGGCAGTGGCTTTGAAGACCTGGCTCGAGCAGACAGAACCCGGCCTCGCCAACGAGATCTATCTCGATTTGGACCCCGACACCGGCACCCCGGCGGGCAGTCGCTGGAAGGACGCGCTGCGGGCAGCCAGTGAGCGTTGCGAGGCGGTTATCTGTGTGCTGTCGCAGCATTGGGACGATTCGCACGAATGCAAGACGGAGTACCGCATCGCCGAGGATCGCGGCAAGCCGATCTTCCCCGTGTGCCTGGCCCCTTCGACCGGAGCCGACATCACCAGTGAGTGGCAACGCTGCGACCTGTTCGGCGACGGGCCCATGACGTCGATCAGCGTGGACGGGCACCCCGAGGCGGTGCGTTTCTTGACTTCGGGGCTACGCCGGCTGCGTAACGGGTTGCGCGACGCCGGCATCGCACCGGACGGCTTCGAGTGGCCGCCGGCCGACGACCCGCATCGCGCGCCCTACCGCGGATGGCAACCGCTGCAAGCCGTGGACGCCGCGGTCTACTTCGGCCGCGACGCGCAGATCAACCGCGCGCTGAGCGCGATCCGCGAACTCCGCAGCTCGGGCGAGAGCCGGGCGCTGGTCATCCTCGGGCCGTCGGGGGTGGGGAAGTCGTCGTTTCTGCGGGCCGGCCTCTTGCCGCGGCTGCGGCGCGATGACCGCCACTTCCTGCCGATGGACATCGTGCGGCCGGAGCGCCGCCCGTTGACCGGCCCCTACGGTCTGGCCCGCTCCCTGCACAGCCTGCGCGCAGCGCTGCGCCTCACCCAACCGGTCCTCGGCGACCTGAAGGCCTGCGCCGCCGATCCGGCTCGAGTGCGGAGCTGGCTGCTGGAGGCCCAACACGCCGCGACCCAACGGGTCCTTGACGACGGTCCGGCACCACCGCCCACCATTGTGCTGGCCATCGACCAGGCCGAGGAATTGTTCGGCGCCGAAGCGGGGAACGAAGCCTCGGAATTCCTGACCGTGGTCGCTGGCCTCTTGCGCAGCGCGCAGCCCCCACTGTCGATCGTGGTGCTGGCCACGATCCGCTCCGACCGCGTCGAGCCGCTGCAAACGGCGCCGCAGCTCGCCGGGGCGCCCGCGCCGAAACTCTTCGAGGACTTGCGACCCATGCCGCGCGACCGCTACCGAGAAGTGATCTGCGGCCCGGCCGAACGCGCGCAGCGGGCGGGCGGCCGCTTGCGGTGGTCACCCGACCTAGTGGAGCGGCTGCTGGCGGACTGCGCGGAGGGCGCCGACGCGCTACCGCTGCTTTCGCTGACGCTTGCTCGCCTGTACGAGGACTACGGCGGTGGTGAGGTCGGGCTCGCGGAGTACGAGGCGACGGGTGGGATGGGCAGAGTCGTCGAAACCGAGATCGCCGCAGTACTTTCCGCCGACCCCGACACCCGCGAGGGTGAGTTGGCGCGGCTGCGCTCCGCGTTCATCCCCTGGCTGGCGACTATCAACGCCGCCAACGACGAGCCCCTGCGCCGGCCCGCGCGGTGGGTGGACCTGCCTCCCGAGAGTCACCGTCTCATCGACGCCCTGGTCGCTCAACGGCTGCTGCTGAAAGACGAGCGCGACGGTGAAGTGATCGTCGAGGTCGCCCTCGAAAGCCTGCTGCGTCAGTGGGACACGCTCGCGGGATGGTTGCACGACGAGTCGGCCGACCTGAAGAACACCGACAATCTCGAGCAGGCGGCACAGGCGTGGGAACGCACCGCCCGTCGCAGCGACTGGCTGCTGGAGGGCGAGCGACTCACCGAGGCCGAAGCCCTGGCCACCAAACCGGGTTTCCGGGACCGGCTCAACACCACCCGCGAATACCTGCTTGCTTCTCGGCAGCGCGAGGATCGGCGCGCCCAGGGGCTTCGCAAACGGGCTCGGGTGCTGCGGGTCGCGCTGGTCCTCGTGGCCGTGGTCGCGGTCGTCGCCATGATCGGATTCGGCTGGGCGTTCCTCGCCCGACGTGACGCCGACGCGCGTTTCCGGGATGCGACCGCGTTGCGGCTGTACGGGGAGTCGCAGCTGCTGCTCGCGGGCTTGAGTCCGGGCGGCAGCGACGACGTCACCGCCATCGAGAAGCTGCTGGCCGCGCTTGCCATTCCGTCGCACCACCAGGGCGAGCGGTACCCGCTGCTGACCGCGCTGCAGCAGGAACGAGACTTGCTCAAGGTCATCGACGTTCCGGCCATGGTGGCCGGCGTCGCGGTGAGCCCCGATGGCAGCCGAATCGCCGCGGGACTCGCCGACCACACGGTCCGGTTGTGGGATGCGTTGACCGGCAAGCCGATCGGGCAGCCGCTGCGCGGCCACGACGGCATCGTCACCAGCGTGGCGTTCAGCCCCAACGGCGCCCGCCTGGCCTCCGGCAGCATGGATCAGACCGTCCGGTTGTGGGATGTCGCCACCGGCCAACCGATCGGCCAGCCGCTGCGCTCGCCGCGCCAGGTGGTCACCAGCGTGGCGTTCAGCCCCGACGGCACCCGCCTGGCGTCCGGCAACAGCCGATACGTGTGGCGGTGGGACGTGGCGACCGGCCAACCGATCGGCGACCCGCTGCGCGGCCACGACGATTTGGTCTCGAGCGTTGCGTTCAGCCCCGATGGCAGCCGCATCGTGTCGGGCAGCGGGGATAAGACGGTGCGGTTGTGGGATGCGGTGACGGGCGTGCCGGTAGGGGTGCCACTGCGTGGTCACAGCGCAGACGTGATGAGCGTGGCGTTCAGCCCCGACGGGGCCCGCATCGCCTCGGGGAGCCTCGATTTCACCGCCCGGATGTGGGATGCGCACACTGGGGTACCCGTCGGCCCCCCGCTACGTCACGACAACGGGGTGCCGGGCGTAACCTTCAGCCCCGACGGACGGCTCCTGGTCAGCGCGAGCGCTGACAAGGCAATTCGGTTGTGGGATGTGGCGACTAGCAGACAAGTCGGCGTACTCCTGGGACATCGGGGGGTCGTCGAGAAGGCGGTGTTCAGTCTCGACGGGCGGCGGCTGGTGTCCGGCGGCGACGACAACACGGTGCGGATGTGGGACGCCGCAAGCTGGCAGCCCCTGCTCGGCCACGACGATCTGGTGATGGCCAGCTTTTCCGAGGATGGGCGTCGCATCAAATCCAGCAGCCTCGACAAGACCGCGCGGTGGTGGGACGCTGCGGCGCTGCGACCGATCGGCGAACCGCTGCGCGTCGACGACGACGACGTTCACAGCCTGTGGCCGATCGACGGCAACCGTCTCTTGTCGTACGGCTCGGTGAACACTGTCCGACTCTGGGATGCGCGGACCCGCCAACCGTTGGGCGAGCCGCTGCGTCTGGGGCCCTACGACGCGCTGCGCCCCATCGTGTACAACCGGGAAACCCACCGCATTGCGGCGCGCGTGTCGGCCGACGAAGTGCGACAGTGGGACGTCGAGACGATGCGGGAAGTGAGTCAACCTGTCACGCGGGCAGGATCGGTCATCGCGATCGAATACAGCGCCGACGGGCGGACACTGGCCACCGGCGACTTCGACGGAACCATTCAGCTGTGGGACGCCGACACCGGCAAGGCGATGGGGCCGCCGATGACCGGTACGGCGATGGTGGTGAGCATGGCATTCAGCGCCGACAAACACACGCTGGCGGCCGGCTACGCGGACAGCACGGTGCGGCTGTGGGACACCCGCACCTGGCGGGCGATCGGCGATCCGATGCACGCTGACGTGACGGTGGCTGCCCTAGCGTTCAGTCCGGACGGTCGCACCCTGGCCTCCGGCAGCGGTGACGGCACGATCCGGCTCTGGGACACCCGTGACCGAGTTCAGCTCGGCGCCCCCCTCTCTGGCCATACGTCCGTCGTCGCGAGTTTGGACTGGAGCCCTGACGGCGCAACGCTGCTCTCCGGCAGCGCCGATCACACCCTTCGCGTCTGGCCGGTGCCCGCCGCCACGCCGGATGCATTGTGCGCCAAGCTCACTCATACCATCAGTCCCGAACGGTGGAACGAGCTCGTGTCCCCTGACATCGGTTATATCGACGTCTGCCCGGGCCTGCCGCCCGGCGATGACAGCGGATGAGCCCCCGACATGCGAAGATGCGGGCACGCCATCGATAGCGTACGAGGAGACTCGCCGTGAAAAGAGCGCTGCTGGTGGGTATCGACTATTACGACGACCGTGATTTCCCGCCCTTGTCCGGCTGCGCCAACGACGCTGCCGCGCTGCACTCGTTACTTGCGAGGAACGAGGACAACAGCCCGAATCTGGACTGCCAGATCGCCACCGCGACCGACCGCGACTCGCAACTCACCCGCGGGCAACTACTTCAGATGCTGGACAGGTTGCTGGCCGGGGGCGCGAGTTTCGCACTGCTGTACTTCGCCGGTCACGGTAGCTCGACCAACGGCGGTGTGGCGCTGGGCACTTCCGACGCCACCGCGCACACGCCCGGGGTCGCCTTCTCGGAGGTCTTGACCAAGGTCAACAACAGCACGGTGTCGGAGATCACCGTCATCCTCGACTGCTGTTTCTCGGGCGGGGCCACCACCCTTGAAGCGTTGAACAACGGCCTGGCGAACCTGCGCAAGGGACTCGCGGTGCTGACGGCCAGCCGCGACGATCAGCCGGCGATGGAGACAGCCCAGGGGCGTGGCCAGTTTTCTACCTATCTGGAGGCAGCCCTGCAAGGCGGCGCAGCCGACACGCTCGGGCATGTGAACGTCGCGAACCTGTACGCCTACCTGTCGGAGTCCTTCGGGGCTTGGGAGCAGCGGCCCACCTTCAAAGCCAATGTCGAAGCTTTGCAAGACATTCGGCTGTGTGCGCCCCGGCTGCCGTTACACGAGCTACGCAAGCTCACCGACTGGTTCCCCACCCCCGTTGCCGAATTCCCGCTCGACCCGTCGTATGAGCCGACCGCAAAAGAGGCCATCGCCTCCCACGTGGCGGTCTTTTCGGCCCTGCAGCGGTGCCGGGCCTGTCAGTTGGTGGTACCCATCGACCAGGAGCACATGTACTACGCGGCGATGCGTTCGACCGGCTGCCGGTTGACCCCCTTGGGCCAGCGTTACTGGCGGCTGGTCGATGCCGGCCGGATATGACCGGTATCGGGGTCACCGGCCACCAGGATCTGCCCGACTCCGCGCTCGGCTACGTCACCGCCGGCATCCGGGAGATCTTGGCAGGGTTCACCGATGTCGTCGGATACAGCAGCCTGGCGGCGGGCGCCGACCAACTTTTCGCGTCGGAGGTGCTCGCTGCCGGTGGGCGACTGCACGTGGTCATCCCAGCCGACGGCTACGCGATGACCCTGAGCGGTGAGGCCGCCGACGCATACCACCGCTTCCTCGCCGCCGCGGCCGGCATCACCCGACTGCGGTTCGCCGTTCCCGGTGAGGCCGCCTACGAGGCCGCGGGGCGGTGGATTGCCGAGCACAGCGATCTGCTCATCGCGGTCTGGGACGGCGAGCCGGCACGCGGTCGGGGCGGAACGGCCGACGCGGTAGCGCACGCGCGACGACTTGACCGTGAGGTACGGATTGTGTGGCCTGCCGGGCTCAAGCGAGGCTGATCGTTGCGCAACCGGGATTTTGCTTTGTAGATCCGCCCGCAGAGAACGCGATCGCAGCGGCGTCACCGATCTCTATTTTCATGCCCACGACGCAGGGGAGAACCCGCGCGATGGCTATGGCTTGTGCGCCAGAGACACATGGCACCTACTGATGTGCCGTCACCCGAGAAGTGACAAATCCGCCGATTTTCGTTGTACAGGGTCCGCGGCAGCGAACAGGACGGTGATCTACCAGTCGTCCACTCGCGACGGGCTTTGGTTGGTTCGCCTTTCCTTCCGCTCGATGTCCACAACCGGGTCTGCGAATTGTGCAAGCGTCTGGACCGTGGCGACGGCGATGCGGTCAAATAGCACCTCTTTACCGGCCACTTAGACACGGTAATTCGAAATCGAGTAGCCGATTACTTATCGACCCCACCGCGCGTGCGTGGAAACATCAGGCTGTACGAGTTAGTCTGCCAGCAAAAGGGTTGGTTCTTATGGCGCAGACACGTGAACAAGCGGTCACGGAAGTTAAGACCCGAAAATTGCCGCGGCTGTCATCGCCGGTCGAGGAACTCTGCGGGCACGCGTCGGTGGTGGTGATCGGCTCCGGGTATGGCGGCGCGGTCACGGCGTCGCGGCTGGCCCGGGCCGGACTGCCGCGCGACGGAAAAAAGATCTGGCTGCTGGAACGTGGGCGTGAGTCGCACCCCGGTCAGTTTCCGGACAGTCTGGCCGCGGCGCTCTGTAATGGGCAGCTGCAACTCGACACGCGGCACCTCGGCCCCCGAACCGGCCTGTTCGATATCCGCGCCAATGGCGACATGCAGGTCCTGGTTGGATGCGGGCTCGGGGGCACATCGTTGATCAACGCTAACGTTGTATTGCAGGCCGACGACCGGGTGTTCGCCAGCTGGCCCGCGGAAATCCGCGACGATGCCGCGACGCGGCTTGAAGACGGCTACGCGCGCGCCCGGCGGATGCTGCAGCCGCAGGAGCTTCCCCAACGTCACGCCCTGAACAAGTTAGACGCGCTGCGGCAGTCCGCCCAGCAGCTATCCGGACCGTTCTACCGTGTGCCGCTCGCGGTGACCTTTCAAGACGGCGCCAACGCCGCCGGCATTCATCAGAACGGCTGCACGATGTGCGGGGACTGCGTCTCGGGATGCAATGTCGGTGCCAAGAACACACTGCTGATGAACTACCTGCCCGACGCGGTCGCGCACGGCGTCAAAGCTTTCACGCAGGTTGCGGTGCACCACCTCAGTCGCGAGAACGACCGGTGGGTGCTGCATTGCGAACTCCTTGACACCGGTCAAGAGCTGTTCAATGCTCCTGCGATCACCGTGACCGCCGACCTTGTGGTGCTCTGCGCCGGCACGCTGGGGTCCACCGAAATCTTGCTGCGCAGCCGAGAATTTCTCGCTCTGTCCAGCGCGCTGGGCAGCCGCTTTACCGGCAACGGCGACGTGTTGGGCTTCTCCTACAACGGTGACTATCCCGTCGATGGTGTCGGGTGGGGAAACGCTCGCGCCGACGAGCTGGCGCGAAAACCGGTGGGGCCCTGCATCACCGGCGTAGTGGACCTGCGCAACGGCGAACTCGACGAGGCCATGGTGATCGAGGATGGGGTGATCCCCAGCGGGCTTGCACCGCAGCTGTCCGCCGCGTTCAGCGCCGCCGGCGTCCTCGGGGTAAACACCGCCACCAGTTTCGGCGATCAACTCCGATCGGCAGCCAGGGAACTGGACAGCAATCTGTTTGGTCCGCACTCCGGTGCGGTTCGCAACACCTTGACTTTCCTGGTGATGGCGCACGACGGCGCCGACGGCCGCCTCGTTCTCGGCGCGGACGGCCACGTGCGGGTGGCGTGGCCCGGCGTCGGCGACAAACCGATCCATCACAAGATCCCGGACAAACTGCTGCGGGCCACCAAATCGCAACGCGGCACCCTCGTGAAGAACCCCGGGGCGTTCCCCGAACTGGGCGGTAGGCCGATCACCGTGCACCCGCTGGGCGGTTGCCCGATGGGCGGCGACGCCGCGACCGGTGTGGTGAATCACAAGGGCCAGGTGTTCCGCGGCGGCAGCGGCGACGCCGTCTACGACAGCCTGTACGTCTGCGACGGCTCGATCATCCCGTCGTCGGTCGGTGTCAACCCGCTATTGACGATTTCGGCGCTTGCCGAACGCAACGCCGCCCTGCTGGCCGAGGACCGGGGCTGGCACATCGATTACGAATCGCCAACGCCGGACCTCCCGCCGGGGCCGCCCGAGGCGGTCGGCATCGAGTTCACCGAGCGGATGAAAGGCTGGGTGGCGACCGGCGCTGACATCCCGGTTGACTTTGTGGCGGCCGAGCGTGCCGGCCAAACTGCAAGCACGGCATTGTCATTCGTGTTCACCATCCTCGTCGAAGACCTCGACGAGTTTCTCGTCGACCCTGACCGCCGAGCGCGCATGGTGGGCACCGTCGTCGCCCCCACCCTGTCGCCCGATCCGATGGCGGCCAGCGATGCGACATTCAACCTGTTCGTCGATGACCCGCAAACCACCGGCACGACTCACATGACCTATCAAGCTCGGTTGAGCACGAGCGACGATCGTCGGTTCTTCCTCGAGGGTCACAAAGACATCCACCACGACACCGGCCTTGACCTGTGGGGCGACACCACCACCTTGTTCACCGTCGTCCACGCGGGCGACGACCGGACCGGTCCGGTCGTCGCGCGCGGAACGCTCACCATATCTCCCGGAGACTTCCTGCAGCAGTTGCGATCCTTCCGGGTCACCGGAACAGAAAGCGTCGCTGAGCAACTCACGGCCAAAGCCCGCTTCGGCGCCATGTTCGCGTCCGAGCTGTTCCACGTCTACGGCGGTGCGGTGGCCGGTGCCCGCCTGGGCGACCACGAAGCCCCGCCCCGCCCGAAACGTCCCTTGCGGGCGCCGGTGCCGACGGTCCATGCGTTCAACGCCGCCGACGGCGTCGAGTTGCGACTGACCCGGTATCGCGGCGGAGGCAAGGGCCCCGTGGTGCTTGCGCACGGACTCGGTGTGTCGAGCCTGATCTTCACCATCGACACCATCGAAACCAATCTGGTGGAGTTTCTCAGCGCAAGCGGCTACGACGTCTGGCTGCTGGATTTCCGCATCAGCACCGCCCTGCCCGCCGCACGGCATAGGTTCACCCTCGACGATGTGGCGCAATATGACTGGCCGACAGCCGTCGACGAGGTCCGTCGGCTCACCGGTGCACCCAATGTGCAAGTGGTGGCGCACTGCGCCGGTTCGACGAGTTTCACCTGTGCCATGCTGGGCGGGTCGTTGACCACAGAGCAGGTGCGCGCGGCGGTGTGCTCCCAGATCTCGACCCATATGGTGGTCGGGGACGTGATGCGGTGGAAAACCGGCCTACACGTCCCCGACCTGTTGGATCGCCTGGGATTCGACACTTTGTCCACCGACGCCCACAACGACGAGCGCTGGTGGGAGAAGGCATTCGACCGGGCCCTGGCTTTCTGGCCGATGTCGGCCGGCGAAGAGTGCGACAACGCCGTCTGCCATCGGATCACGTTCCTCTACGGGCTGCTGTACGAACACACGCAGCTGAACCGGGTGACCCACGACGCCGCGCTCGCCGAAATGTTCGGCGTCGCGAACATCGCCGCGTTCAAACACCTGGCGACGATGGTGCGCGCCGGCCACCTGGTCGGCGCCGACGGATCCAACCGTTACATGTCGCACCTGCAACGTTTGGCGCTGCCGCTGACCATCATTCACGGCGCGGACAACGCGTGTTACCTTCCGCTGAGCACACAGAAATCCATTGACGCACTGTCGGCCGCCAACGGCTCGCACTACTACAGCCGCCACGTCATTGCGGGATACGGTCACATCGACTGCGTCTTCGGGGAGCACGCGGCCGCCGACGTCTACCCGAAGATCGTCGCCGGTCTAGAACCCTCGGCGCGATTGTGAGCGCGCTAAGCCCCGCCGCGGATGCCGTCGTGGTCGGGTCGGGATTCGGCGGTTCCATCGCCGCTTGCCGGCTCGCGCAGGCTGGGCGCTCGGTGGTCGTGCTGGAACGCGGCCGGCGATACGGACCGCAGGACTTCCCGCGGGACGTGACCGACACCGACGCCTTGCTATGGCGCCACGAGAACCGCCGTAAGGCCACCGGGCTCTACGACGTTCGCTTCTTTTCCGCGCTGGGCTGTGTGGTCGCCGCCGGCGTCGGCGGCGGCTCACTGGTGTATGCCAATGTCCATATCCGCCCGGACCCGGCCGTTTTCGACGATCCCCGTTGGCCCGAAGGCACCAACCGTGTCAGCCTCGACCCCTACTACCAGCGGGTGGCAGACATGTTCGCGGTGGCGCCGCTGCCCGCCTCGATTCGGCTGGCGAAACGCGACGCCTTCCACAGCGCCGCGTCGCGGCTGGGTCGCGAATGCTTCGACCCCGACGCAGCCGTCCACTGGCCGCAGCCGCCCGACCCGCCCACGTCGAGGGGCACGTGCCAATTGGTGGCCGAATGCGAACTCGGCTGCCGCTTCGGAGCCAAACGCTCCGCCGACACCACGTATCTCGCCGAAGCCGAACGATGCGGGGCGCGAGTGTGGCCCGGGCAGGTCGTGGTGGAGCTGCGTCGGTGCAGCGACGGATACGAGGTCAGGCACCGCGATGTTGGCACCGGCGCCGAGCATGTCACGGTGGGCCGGCGGGTGGTGCTCGCCGCAGGAACGTTGGGAACCAGCGAGCTGCTGCTGCGGTGCCGCGACCAACTCCGATCGCTACCGCAGCTGAGTCCGATCCTCGGGCAGGGTTTTTCGGCCAACGGGGACTTCCTTGGGTCGGTCAGCAACGCCAAGGCCGACTTGGCCCCCGACCGCGGGCCAGACGTCACGTCGGTGATGCGATTCTGCGACCAGGCACCCGAGTTCACCCTTGCCGCCCCCACGTTTCATGCCCCGGTCATGAAGGCCCTTGCCGCCATGGGCAGGCCTTCGGCTGGCCTGCCGCGCCCGGTGGCTCTGCTGTTGTGGCGGCTGTTGCCGGCGCTTGTGCCGTGGGCATTCGCCCATGGTGTGCTGTCCCGGTCGGCCCTGGCGGCATCCGGCGATCCGGGGTGGCGGCGGTCCACCAATCTGATCGCCATCGGTCGTGACAACGCTGGAGGCCGCCTGCATCTCACCCGCCGCGGACTCGACGTCCGCTGGAACTACCGGACCGACAACGCCGAACTGATCGACCGGATCGAGCGGGCGATGGCCGAGGTGTCGGGCTGCTACGGCGGCACCTTCACCCCGAACATGTTCTGGAAGGTGTTTCGCCGGATCTTCACCGTCCACCCCCTCGGCGGTTGCCGGATCGCCGAAAGCCCCGCACAAGGCGTGGTGTCCCCGGTGGGGGAGGTGCACGGCTATCCCGGCTTATTCATCGCAGACGGGTCGGTGGTGCCCACGGCGCTCGGGTTTCATCCGGCCATGACCATCTCGGCGCTGGCCGAGCGTACCGCCGCCGCCGTCGTCGCCGACAGCTCTTGAGGCGCTGAGCATGGCTGACGTCTTATCCTTTGTCCATCACGTAATTCGCGGTAGGAGCGGCACATGATGACGGCGGCCCCGTCATGCCGGGAGTGTGACACTGTTTTGCGCCCTGACGCTCGATTCTGTGACGCGTGCGGCGCGCCGACGGTGAGGCGGCATGACGCGGCAGAGTACAAACAGGTGACCGTACTATTCGCCGACCTCGTCCGGTCCATGGACATCGCCGCCGCACTCGGGCCCGAGCGGCTCAGGGAGATCTTGACCGAATTGGTCAACCGGTCGGCGGCCGTCATTCGGCGTTACGGCGGCACGGTCGACAAATTCACCGGCGACGGCATTATGGCGTTGTTCGGAGCGCCGGTGGCGCTGGAGGACCATGCTTTGCGCGCCTGCCTGGCCGGGCTGGAAATTCAAGACCAAGCCACGCGCCTGGCCGACGACGTGCACGAGCGCGACGGCGTCGCGCTGCGGCTGCGGGTCGGGCTGAATTCAGGTCAAGTGATCGCCGGTGGGGTCGGTTCAACCCCGTTGGCCTACACCGCGGTTGGCGAGCATGTCGGGATGGCGCAGCGGATGGAGTCGGTGGCCCCACCGGGCGGAGTGGTGGTCAGCGAATCCACCGCCCGCCTTGTGGAGGACGTGGCGATGCTCGGTCCCCGCGAGCTGGTGCGCATCAAGGGCAGCGACGCCCCCGTGTCGGCGCGCCGTTTGGTGCATATCGAACCGTTGGACGCTCCCGTCGTGCGCGCGGAATCTCCACTCGTCGGACGACGCTGGGAAGTGGCGGCCGTCGGTGGCGTGTTGGACCGCTCGATCGACGGGCACGGCACGGTGATGGGCGTGGTCGGGTCGCCGGGAATCGGCAAGAGCCGGCTGGTTCGCGAAGCGGCTGCCATGGCGAGCGGCCGTGGTGTCGATGTGCTGTGGACGTTCTGCGAGTCGCACGGGGGTGAGATCCCGTTCCATACCGTGACGCGCCTACTGCGGTCGGCGTTCGGCGTCACCGATCTCAACGACGAGGCCGCGCGAACCCGCTTGCGAGCCTTGATAGCTGACGCCGATGAGCAGGATCTGGTGCTGCTTGATGATTTGCTCGGTGTTCGCGACCCCGCTACGGCACTGCCGAAGATTGATCCCGCCGCGCGCCGGCGCCGATTGACCGCATTGGTCAACGCCGCACTACTGGGCCGCGCCGC
Organism: Mycobacterium sp. 050134; assembly: GCF_036409085.1. Lineage (NCBI taxonomy): Bacteria > Bacillati > Actinomycetota > Actinomycetes > Mycobacteriales > Mycobacteriaceae > Mycobacterium > Mycobacterium sp. 050134. The sequence continues at coordinate 75,874 of NZ_JAZGLV010000017.1, read as the reverse complement.
ACCCACGCTCCACATTGTCGAGGATGCCCACTGGATCGACGAAGTGAGCGAATCGATGCTTGTCGATTTCCTCATGGTGATTCCGCAGACTCCGTCGATGGTGATGATCACGTATCGCCCCGAGTACCACGGCGCGTTAAGCCGAGTTGCGGGTGCGCAGACGATTGCCCTTAGCCCGCTGAGTGATTCAGAAATCGAAGCGCTGGTCGCCGATGCGCTTGGGCGGGATCCGTCGGTCTCGGGGCTCGGCGCGGCGATTTCGGCGCGCGCCGCGGGCAACCCGTTCTTCGCGCAAGAGATCATTCGCGATCTCGGCGAGCGCGGGGTGCTTCGCGGCCAGCGCGGCGCGTTTGTGTGCGACGAAGACATCGCTGACATCAGCGTGCCGGCCACGCTGCAAACCGCCATCGCCGCGCGGATCGATCGTCTTGTGCCAGAAGCCAAGCGGACGTTGAGTGCAGCCGCGGTCATTGGGTTGCGTTTCGACGCCGACCTTCTGACCAGCATCGGTGTCGAACCCGCGATGAACGATCTCATCGAGGCTGAGTTGATCGACCAGGTGCGGTTCACCTCCGGCGCGGAGTACGCGTTTCACCATCCGCTGATCCGAAAGGTCGCTTACGAGTCGCAGCTCAGATCCGACCGCGCCACGCTGCACCGGCGCCTGGCGGCGGCAATTGAAGGTCGAGACCCTGCTTTGGCGGACGCCAACGCCGCGTTGATCGCTGAGCATCTGGTTGCCGCCCGCGAGCTGCACGCCGCGTACGGGTGGCACATGCGCGCCGGCGGATGGTCGATCAACCGTGACATCGCCGCGGCGCGACTGAGTTGGGAGAGCGCCGCTCAGGTCGCCGACGCCCTGCCGGTCAAGGACCCTCAGCGCACCTCCATGCGGATCACTCCCCGCACCTTGTTGTGTGGCAGCGCCTGGCGGGCCAATGCCAGCATCGCCGGTTCCCGCTTCGATGAGCTGCGTCAGCTGTGTGAGCTGGCCGGCGACAAGGCATCCCTGGTGATCGGGATGGCGGGACTGGTGATGGAACACCTCAACCGGGGACGACTGCGCGAGGCGTCGCTGCTCGCGTCTGAATACATGGGCTTGATCGATGCGATGGCTCACCCGGTACTGACCATCGGATTGTCGTTCGCGGCGATCCACACCAAGGTGGAGACCGACGAGATCGCCGACGTGGTGCGGTGGTCGGACGCGGTGATCGACCTTGCAGACGGCGACGCCACGAAAGGCAACCTGGTGATCGGGTCACCCCTGGCGTTGGCGTTCGCGTCGCGGGGCTTCGCCCGGTGGGGTCTAGGGAAAACGACCTGGCGCGACGATTTCAGTCAAGCGGTCGCCTTCGCGCGTGAGGCCGATCCGATGTCCTACGCGATCGTGATCGGTTACAAGTACACGCCCGGTATTCCGGCTGGCGTGTTGCTTCCCGATGACGCAGCCATGGAAGAGATTGGCCAGGCGCTGCGGATTGTGGAGGAGACCGGCGACGACTTCGGACTTGCGTTGGTTCGGTTTGCGTTGGGGCTGGCGCTGGTGCATCGAGGTGAGGCGGATCGTGAGCTGGGTCTGCAGGTGCTGGCCCAAGTGCGCGAGATGTGCCTGGAAGGCCGCTACACCGAGACGGAGCTGCGCGTCGTCGACATCTACGCCGCACGCGAGCAGGCGCGCCGCGGCGATTTCGACGCGGCGATGCCGCTGCTGCGATGCTCGGTCGACGAGTTGTTCGACGCCGGACAGCTCGGCTGGTGCAATCCCGGCACCCGGGTGCTGGTCGAAACGTTGTTGACGCGACGGACGAAATCCGACGTGCTCGAAGCGGAGGCGGCGATCGAGCGGTTGGAGGGCGGCCCAGCGTACGGCGGTTTGGCCATGCGCCAGACCGTACTGCTCCGGCTGCGCGCCCTGCTCGCGCGCGCCCGCGGTGAGGAGGGCGCCTTCCGCGAGTTGGTCGGACAATATCGCGCGATGGCCCAAAAGTTTGGGTACGAAGGCCATTTGGCGCTCGCCGATGGCATGACATCACCGCGTGCGGCGTCCTGCTGAACTGACACCGGGGCAAGGCCGTCATGAGCGAGGCGGACACTGGGAGCGGGTCGCGCCAACGCCATCGAAGGCCTCGGCGCGGCGCTGCCCGGCATGGGTGCCGCCCGCAGTTCGTCGGGTGGCCAAGGGGTTATGGAGTCGGCCGCGACGACGTTAGCCGGTGCGGTCGCCGAGATCGGCGCCGATCAAAGCGCGCGCCAGCGCCGCGTTGGCTGAGTCCCGAACGGCTTGATCCTCGATGCGGCTGGCGCAGAGAAACGCCAGCAGGTACTTCTCGTCGATCTCGGTCGACCGGGCGATGCCGGCGAGATTGGTCTGCGAATCCCGCTTCGCCCGGCTTGCCTGGCTGAAAATCATGGCTGCGGTGGCGTTGCCGATGACTCCCGCCAGCGCGGTCACCGTGCCCGCCGACGCCCTATTCGTGAGGGCCAGCGCAGCACCGACGGCCACCAACCCGAGTCCGACAACGCCCACCACCATTGACACGTAGAAATACGTGGTGCTCTGGTCCAGCGCGCGTTCGTAGTGAAGCTGCTGCAGCTTGAACCGCGCCTCAACGCGTGCGTCGACACCGGCGGTGAGACGCCGCTGCTCGTTGTGCGCCGGAAGAACGGATTCGGATGGCGTCTGAAGTTGGCTGTCCCCGCCGCCGCGACGCCGCGACGGCGTTTGCGTCGGGGAATTCAACGTGTCGGCGGACTGAAGCGCCGTGGCGGCTTCCGAGAGGGCATCGGCGACGCGTTGCACCTGAATTCGGTTGCGCAGCCGCTCCCGTCGCCCGGCGAGGACGGCCGCACCCACCGCCAACGCCACGGCCACGGCGGCAATTACCGCGACGGCGACACTGCCGCCAGTGCCGGCCATGGCTGCCTCCGGTCTCGTTCGATAAGTCGGTCGACGCTACTTCTCCGCGCAGGCAAGCGGATGGCCGTAAAAGCAATAGGCGGCGTAGCTGTCCTCGCCGCCGTCGGCATACGCGCGAGCGCGCAGATCGCGCAATATGTCGGCGAACGGCCTGCTCGGGTCCTTCGTGACTTCGTCGTAGAAGCACTTCGCGACTTCGTGGGCGATCTCGTCGTCGACCTGCCACAGCGGGGCGATGACCGCCCCACACTCGGAGGCGATCAGCTGGGCGGCGAATCCGCTGGGCGACGTCAGTCCTTTGCCGGGGCGACCCACCTCGCAGGCGTTGAGGAAGACGAGCGGCCCGGTAGCCCGGCACGACTTGCCCAGACCACCACCGCGGATTTCACCCGCCGACAATTTCTGGTTCTTCCGCAGACGGATCGACTGAAGGGTTGCGTCTTCGCCGTGGCAGGCGAAATGCAGGAGGCTGGCTGAGTTCCTGCGATAAAACATGTCGAGTTCGACATACGTCTCCGGAGCGAATTGCCCAGGAAATTTCTTCCGTACCAGTTCGCGTTCTTCCTGCGCGTGAGGCAGCTTGTCAGTCTCATAGTCGGGGGCAAGGATCAGGCTGTCCCGCAACGGGATCCACTCTTCAGGCCCCACGTTGTCCTCGTCGTACCAGCGTCCGACGCGGCAGGACACTCCCAACGGGTCGCCTGCCTCACGGCCGCGGGCATTGGGAATCATCAACTCCCACGGTATCGACGGCTCCACCGACATCACCAGGATGCTCTTCGGCGGTGTTCCGGCGTCGACCAGCCGCCAGTACAAGTCGCGAAAACCCCTTGGCGCATCGGAGAAGAACTGGAGACCCGCACTCTTCAGGGCGTTCTGCCGCCCCAGAGGGCTGAGGTCATCGCTGACAAACCTTTCCATCAGCGCGGCAACATAATCCGCGGCGCCGCCCTCCAGGGTCCACTCGCCATTGACCGTAACGCCCGCCAGTAAGCCGGTCTGTATCTTCACCTGATAGGTGTCGCGGGAGCCACGCGCGCGATCGATGGTGATGAGCATGTCCGGTTCCGGGGTGTCGGTAGCCAGCGACAAGCTGACCGCACCATTCGGAGTGGCGGCCGCCGGAGCACCGTCGATCGCGACGGAGCGGCACACCGATCCGCTGGCCCTCAGGCGGTGATCGAGCATCGCCCGCAGCATTGGCGGCCCCGCGTCCGGTGGTGCGGCGTCGGCCACCGTGAGCGTGAAGGTGGCCTCGGTCGACGCAGGCTTTTCCGGGTCAAGGGAGATTTGCCCGAATGGCGAACCGGTGATCGTGAAATGTGCCGAGGCCGTGAGCCAGACATCGATCACCAAGGGAGCGCCGTCAAATCGTGTCGGCGCGGTGAAGACATTGACGTCTTCGAAGCGGCGTGCTGCCTTGGTGTCCAGATACACCGACGCGACGAACGAGGCCCCGGCCTGCAGGGGTTCGTCGGCGCCGACGTCGATGTGCGGTATGCGTTGGATGAGGCCGACCGAGGTTGGCACGACTTGGTCGGCATCGGCCCCGTCTGGTGTGATGTGGAGATCGTCCGACCCGTATTCAGACGGCCTTGTGGGGCTTGTCAAACGCCCCCGGGGCTTCCCGAGGGACTCGTGCCACCGCCGTGTGGGCTGCTGGTCACTCATCCCCGCGGTGGTAGCCGTACGCAATTGCCCGTCCAGCTCGTTCAGCGCGGCCCTCAGCGCTTCGGCGTCGTCGTTGCGGATAGCGCGCAAGACGCGCCGCACGAGCGGGCCGAAGACCTCGCCGTGGCTGTGATCGAGTCCGAGCTGCCGAACATGCCGAAGAGCGTCGTATGCCGAGCGCAGCTCCCTCGGCTCGATCGGCGTATGAGCGGCCAGCGCCCCGGCGGATGCATCATCAGCGGGCATCGAAAGACTCCTCGTGGGCAAGTTGGCCGAATTCATCGATGTAGGAGACTCTGACGCTGGGGCCGTCGAAGTCGAGGACGGCGAACCCGAACAGTGCCCACCGCTCGACGAATCCATCGATCGCACGCTGTTCTACCCAATCAATCCCCGGCAGTTGATGTTTCGGGCTTCCGATCGCGTACACCGGGACTCCACCATGGCCGACGCACCGTCCGTATTCAACGCCCGCGTAGGGACGGTGGACGACGCACTTATGCTCGTGACCCCAGAACCAGGCACGGATCCTGCCGGCGTCCAGCAGCGGCTTGAGGATGTCGCGCAGATACGGACCCGGCGTTTCCCACCCGCTGAACAACTGGTGGTGGCTCAGCAGCATGAACGGCCGATCGTCTTGGGCGGCCCACGCGCTCAGCGTTTCGGGCTGGGGCGCGGCCAGTCCTCGCTCCCGGCGCGGGTCGTGGATACCTTTTTCATCCCAGGCGGTGTCCAGGCCCACAATTCGCCAGTGATCGTTCTCGATCGAGAACCAACTCGATCGCTGCTGGCAGGCGAACCGCGGGTCCGCCAGCAAGGTTTCGAAGTAGCCGTGCCCGCCGGAATACATGTCGTGGTTGCCGTTGAGCGACCAGGAATACACGGAGCCGGCCTGCTCGGTGTCAACCGGCCAATATTTTAAGAATCGGTTGGTGTATTCACGCGGGAAACCCGAGTAGTAGACGTCGCCCAGGTGCAGCGCGTGGACCTGGCGGCCCTGCGTGAGTCCCTCGGTGATCGTGTTGCGCATGTGCTTGGCGACCCGTTGTGCGCGGGGCAGTCCGGAGCCCCAATCGCCGACCATCACGATGCGCGCGTTGTCGGCGAGGCGGATCGGACCGGCGGGCCGCGGGTTGAATTCGTGTCGGTCGCGGAACAGGGCCAGGGCCTTGGCGATGCCTACCTCGGCAACCCAGCGGATGTCGGACTGCTCGAACGGGCCGAGCAGGCGCCGCGTGCTGTCCACGCGCAGCCCGGAGATCCCGATGCTGCGGTCGGTGACCGCGGGGAGCGAGCTGCCGCGGCGGCCTCCCGAGGCCGGCCGTTCCTCGACTTTGATCAGGTCGGCGCGCCGCTCCTCGATCAGTTCGTCCAGCGCCGATTGCAGGAGGCTCATGACCGGGTCGCGGCAGAAGTACGACTGCGCATCCAGCGACGGCGGCTCTGCGCCCCCCCTCCGGCGGCCTCGCCGGGTGTCGATTTCGCCATCGTCGGGCTGTCCGGGTGACCCTTCGTCCGGCAGCTCGCGGATCGCGGAGATGGCCGCCCGAAGACTGCCATCCGGGTCCTTCGTCTCATCGACGAGGCTTTGTAGTTCTTCTTGGACGGGACGGAGCCACGACGTTAGGAAGTCTCGTGACAACACCTCAGCGATCATGCTCGTACCCCGAGTTCATTATCGCGAAAAATCACCGGTCCGAACTGATGAGTCCGTTGTCGAATTTTATGTCGCGCAACGGCCCCGTCAATATGTCCGGACCTAGTACCCGGGCGGCAACGGCCATTCGCGCGGCCGACATGCCATCAGATCGCCATCGGGTACGAGAGTTTCGCCGCGGCCACGCGAATCGAGAACTGGGTGATCGCCGGCTCGCCCGGCCGGGCGCACCGGTAACCACCGCGGCGCAACGCGTCGGTCGGCGCGGTCATCGGCTCGAAGCACACCAGGTTCTCGGCGGGCGGCGCGAAGATCTGCGTGGCGGGATACCCGCTCTCAAAGTGCACCTCGAGGCGCCGGCCGCCGCCGGACACCGCGAACACCGCGCCGTCGCAGACCCCGTCGTAGGCGTCGTCGAACGCCTTGTCGCCCAGCGCTTCCCGCATCGGTTCCTGGGCTTGCGACTCGCCGGTGGGCAGCCCGAGCTCGTCGAGCGCCAGATGCCGCAGGGCCGGCGTCTCGATCACCCACTCGCGGCGCGGTAAGTCGGGAAGCTGCAGGTACGGGTGAAACCCGAAGCACAGCGGCACTGCTCTGTCACCAGTCGCGGTGATCGTGGTGCGAACGGTCAGCGTGCGCCCGGCCAGTCGCACCGCGACCGAAAGCAGGTGCGAATACGGAAAACTCGCCATCAAGCGCGGGTCCGCCCCGAAGTCCAGCTCGGCGGTCAGCTCGTTGTCCGATTGCGCCGTCACCCGCCAGCCCGGGTAGGCGGCCAGCACGCCGTGGATCGGCAGACCGTTGGGGTCCGCCCGGACCCCGTTGTGGCCCGGGGTCAGCTCCACCGTCACGCCCCGCGCAGCATAGGTGTTGGCGCCCAGCCGGTTCGCCCACGGGTAGAGGATCGGGATGCCCATCGTCTTGCCCGCGTCAAGGTACGCCTCCAGCCCGCGGCGCTGGCCGAGCAGTTGTGCGCCGGCGTCGGTGAGCGAGGTGCCGATCATGCCCGCGGCCGGGACAAATTGCGCGGCCACCTCCGACGCCGGGTCGGTCAGCGTGACGACGTCCATTGCCTACCTCCACAAGGGGTCGTGCTGAATGTGCTCGGGCGGAGCGCCTTTGGCGATCAGGGCGGCCTTGGTGGCGCGGACCATGGCCGGGCCGCCGCAGATCAGGATCTGCCGGTCGCCCCAGCCGCCGTACTTGGTCACCACCTCCGGCAGCCGCCCGGTCTGGTGCACGTGCAGCCCGCGCGGCGGGGTGACGTCGGGGTAGTCGGCGGCCCATGCAGGGTCCCGGCCGTACTCCGAGACCGGTGACACCGAAAGCCACGGGTTGTGCGACGCCACCTGCCACAGGGTGGGCAGGTCGTAGAGCTCGCAGCGGTAGCGGGCGCCGTAAAACAAGTGCACGCGCGGGTTTTCGGCGTACCTGCTCAGGTCCAGGATCAGCGCCCGCAGCGGCGCCAGGCCGGTGCTGCCGGCCACCATCAGCACGTCGCCGCCCCCGCGGTCGACGCGGAGGCCGCCGTGCGGGCTGGACAGGCGCCACCGGTCGCCGGGCCGCGTCTCGTCGACGATGGCGGCGCTGACCAGACCGCCGGGAACCTGCCGGACGTGGAACTCGATGCCGCCGTCCGGGTCCGCCGGGATCGCCGGGCTGAGGTAGCGCCAGCGGCGCGGGCACTGCGGGACGTGGACGTTGACATACTGGCCGGGGTGGTAGTGCAGCGGCCGATCCAGGTGCAGCCGCACCACCGCGAGGTCGCGCGAGACGCGGTTGTGCTCGATCACCGTGCCGTCCCACCAGGCGGGCCCCTCCTCGGCGTCGGCGGCGCCCCGCATCAGGCCGGTGATCAGGTTGAGCGACTGCGTGGCCGCGGCGTCGACGGCGGGCGTCCACGCCTCATTCAGCTCGGCGCGCAGCGTCGCGTAGAGGGCGCGGCGTAGCGTGTCGTACTGGCCGGGCTGCACGCCGTACTTGCGGTGGTCCCGGCCCAGCTGGGCGAGGAAGGCGACCGGCTCCGCGGCGCGCTGCTCGACCAGCTCGCCGTAGACCCAGCGCACCGCGTGGGCGAAGGCCGCCCGCTGGGCGTCCAGTTCGGGCGGGAAGAGGTCGCGCACCGAGAAATCGAGCGCGAACCAGTGGGTGTAGAAGCGGTGGACGAGCTCGCTGCCGGCGAAGGCGTCGCGCAGCACCCGCAACGCCTCCCGGTCCTCTAAGCTCACGGACCCCGATTCTAGGCGGGGTGGCGACTTAAGCCTCTACCCCGAGGTGCGCCAAATCCACTAGACTTGAGCGGAACACACTCAAGATTGACGGCGTTGAATAAGCCGAGAACGATTTTTCCCACAACCCGAACGGAGGTGTCGTGGACTCTTTCAACCCGACCACCAAGACCCAGGCGGCGCTCACCTCGGCGCTTCAGGCGGCCTCCGCCGCCGGTAACCCCGAGATCCGGCCGGCTCACCTGCTGTTGGCGCTGCTGACGCAGAACGACGGGATCGCCGCGCCGCTGCTGGAGGCCGTCGGCGTCGAGCCCGCCACCGTCCGCGCCGAAGCCCAGCGCCTGCTGGACCGGCTGCCGCAGGCCAGCGGCGCCAGTTCGCAACCGCAGCTGTCGCGCGAGTCGCTGGCCGCCATCACCACCGCCCAGCAGCTGGCCACCGAGATGGACGACGAGTACGTCTCCACCGAGCACCTGATGGTCGGGCTGGCCACCGGCGACTCCGAGGTCGCCAAGCTGCTGACCGGCCACGGCGCGTCGCCACAGGCCCTGCGGGAGGCGTTCGTCAAGGTCCGCGGCAGCGCCCGCGTCACCAGCGCCGAGCCCGAGGCCACCTATCAGGCGTTGGAGAAGTACTCCACCGACCTGACCGCCCGGGCCCGCGAGGGCAAGCTCGACCCCGTCATCGGGCGAGACAACGAGATCCGGCGCGTCGTCCAGGTTCTGAGCCGTCGCACCAAGAACAACCCGGTGCTGATCGGCGAGCCCGGCGTCGGCAAGACCGCGATCGTCGAGGGCCTGGCCCAGCGCATCGTCGCCGGCGACGTGCCCGAAAGCCTGCGCGACAAGACCGTCATCAGCCTGGACCTCGGCTCGATGGTGGCCGGCGCCAAGTACCGCGGCGAGTTCGAAGAGCGGCTCAAGGCCGTCCTCGACGACATCAAGAACTCCGCCGGGCAGATCATCACCTTCATCGACGAGCTGCACACCATCGTCGGCGCCGGCGCGACCGGCGAGGGCGCCATGGACGCCGGCAACATGATCAAGCCGATGCTGGCCCGCGGCGAGCTGCGCCTGGTCGGCGCCACCACGCTCGACGAGTACCGCAAGTACATCGAGAAGGACGCCGCCCTCGAGCGGCGCTTCCAGCAGGTGCTGGTCGGGGAGCCGTCGGTGGAGGACACCGTCGGCATCCTGCGCGGGCTGAAGGACCGCTACGAGGTGCACCACGGGGTGCGCATCACCGACTCGGCGCTGGTCGCCGCGGCGACGCTGTCCGACCGCTACATCACCGCCCGCTTCCTGCCGGACAAGGCCATCGACCTGGTCGACGAGGCCGCTTCACGCTTGAAGATGGAGATCGACTCCCGGCCCGTCGAGATCGACGAGGTCGAGCGCCTGGTGCGCCGCCTCGAGATCGAGGAGATGGCGCTGGCCAAGGAGGAGGACGAGGCGTCCAAGGAGCGGCTGGAGAAGCTGCGCTCGGAGCTGGCCGACAAAAAGGAACAGCTCGCCGAGCTCACCACCCGCTGGCAGAACGAGAAGAACGCGATCGACGTCGTCCGCGAGCTCAAGGAGCAGCTGGAGATGCTGCGCGGGGAGTCGGAGCGCGCCGAGCGCGACGGCGACCTGGCCAAGGCCGCCGAGCTGCGCTACGGGCGCATCCCGGAGGTCGAGAAGAAGCTCGACGCCGCGCTGCCCCAGGCCGAGGCCCGCGAGAACGTCATGCTCAAGGAGGAGGTCGGGCCCGACGACATCGCCGAGGTGGTGTCGGCGTGGACCGGCATCCCCGCCGGGCGGATGCTCGAGGGCGAGACCGCCAAGCTGCTGCGCATGGAGGAGGAGCTGGGCAAGCGCGTCATCGGGCAGCGCAAGGCCGTCCAGGCGGTGTCCGACGCCGTCCGCCGTTCCCGGGCCGGCGTGGCCGACCCGAACCGGCCGACCGGATCGTTCATGTTCCTGGGCCCGACCGGTGTCGGCAAGACCGAGCTGGCCAAGGCGCTGGCGGAGTTCCTGTTCGACGACGAGCGCGCGATGGTCCGCATCGACATGAGCGAGTACGGCGAGAAGCACTCGGTCGCCCGCCTGGTCGGTGCGCCCCCGGGCTACATCGGCTACGACCAGGGCGGCCAGCTCACCGAGGCGGTGCGGCGGCGTCCCTACACGGTGATCCTGTTCGACGAGATCGAAAAGGCGCATCCGGACGTGTTCGACGTGCTGCTGCAGGTGCTCGACGAGGGCCGGCTCACCGACGGGCAGGGCCGCACGGTCGACTTCCGCAACACCATCCTCATCCTGACGTCCAACCTCGGGTCGGGCGGCAGCGAGGAGCAGGTGATGGCCGCGGTGCGCTCGGCGTTCAAGCCGGAGTTCATCAACCGCCTCGACGACGTGATCATCTTCCACGGCCTCGAGCCGGGCGAGCTGGTGTCCATCGTCGACATCCAGCTGGCGCAGCTGCAGAAGCGGCTCGCGCAGCGCCGCCTCACGCTGGAGGTGTCGCTGCCGGCCAAGCAGTGGCTGGCGCAGCGCGGATTCGATCCGGTCTACGGCGCCCGGCCGCTGCGGCGGCTGGTGCAGCAGGCCATCGGCGACCAGCTCGCCAAGATGCTGCTGGCCGGCGACGTGCACGACGGCGACACCGTTCCGGTGAACGTCAGCCCCGACGGCGACTCGCTGATCCTGGGCTGAAGCGGCTCGAACGTCGACTTGTTGTCGGCATTTCATCGGAAATCGCCCAACAAGTCGACGTTCGGCGCGCGAGGGGCTACGCCGCGCTCGCGATCGGGACCGTCCTACCGCTGTAACTGGGTTGTGACCAGCCGGGCTTCGGTGTTCCGGCCCCACAGCAGATACCCTGTGTGGGATGGTCCCCCTTTGGTTCACGCTGTCCGCACTGTGCTTTGTCGGTGCGGGGGTGCTGCTGTACGTCGACCTCGATCGGCGGCGCGGGCGCAGCCGGCGTCGCCGATCCTGGGCGCGCTCGCACGGCTTCGACTTCGAGAACGAGTCGACCGAGATCCTCAAGCGCTGGAAGCGCGGCGTGATGTCCACGGTCGGGGATGTCCCGGCCTTCAACGTGGTGCTGGGCCAGATCCGCGGCGAGGCCGTCTACATCTTCGACCTCGAAGAGGTCGCGACGGTCATCGCGCTACACCGCAAGGTCGGCACCAACGTCGTGGTGGACCTGCGCCTCAAGGGGCTCAAAGAACCGCGGGAGAGCGACATTTGGCTGCTGGGCGCCATCGGCCCGCGGATGGTGTACTCCACCAACCTCGACGCCGCCCGCCGGGCCTGTGACCGGCGCATGGTCACCTTCGCCCACACCGCGCCCGACTCCGCCGAGATCATGTGGAACGAGCAGAACTGGACGCTGGTCGCGCTGCCGGTCACCAGCACGCGCGCCCAGTGGGACGAGGGCCTGCGCACGGTGCGCCAGTTCAACGACCTGCTGCGGGTGCTGCCGCCGGCCCCGCAGGAAACCGTCGAGGAAGCCGCGGTGCCCGCGCCGCGGACCGCGGCGCCGGGCCGCCCGTTCGCGCCGGCGGGGCGGGCGGCGCTCCCGCCGCGCCGCGCCCAGCAGGACGTCTCCGGGCTGCTCGGCTCGGACGCTGCGGCCGGCCGACGCGGCCCGGAGCCCGTGCGCCGCGACCAGCCGCCCCAGGCCGAAACCCGGCCGGAACCGGGTCACCGCCCGCCGCCGACCGAGCGCAACGGCCGGCAGGCCAGCAACTTCCAGCACTGACCCTGGGAGCGCGGATCGGCCGGCGCGGCCGCCGTCATAGGATGTCGCTCATGCCCCGCCCCGTCGCCTTGATCACCGGGCCCACGTCAGGCATCGGCGCCGGCTACGCGCGGCGCTACGCGCGGGACGGCTACGACCTGGTGCTGGTGGCGCGCGACGTCGACCGGCTGACCCAGCTGGCCGGTGAACTTCAGACCAGGGCCGGCAGCGTCGAGATCCTGCCCGCCGACCTCGCCGACCCCGCCGACCGCGCGAGGGTCGCCGACCGCCTCGCGGAGGGGGTGCGGGTCCTGGTCAACAACGCCGGCTTCGGCACCAAGGGCGACTTCTGGGTGACCGAGCCCGAGGTGCTGCAGAAGCAGCTCGACGTCAACGTCACCTCGGTCATGCACCTCACCCGCGCGGCCCTGCCCGCCATGCTCGACGCCGGCACCGGGACCGTCATCAACATCGCCAGCGTCGCCGGGCTGGTGGCGGGGCGCGGGTCGACGTACTCGGCGTCCAAGGCGTGGGTGATCTCGTTCAGCGAGGGCCTGGCCGTGGCCTTGGAGGGCACCGGCGTGGGTGTGCACGCCGTTTGTCCCGGCTACGTGCACACCGAGTTCCACGCCCGCGCCGGGATCGACATGGCCAAGCTGCCGTCGTTCATGTGGCTGGAGGTCGACGACGTGGTGAGCAAGAGCCTGGCCGACGTCGCGGCCGGCAAGATCATCAGCATCCCCGGCGCGCAGTACAAAGCGCTGGTGACCGCCGGGCGTCTCATCCCGCGGGGCCTGCTGCGCGGGTTCGTCAAACGGGTTGGCGGTGGCCGTGGCCGAAGCTGACGACCGGGCGGAATTGGCCGACCTGGTGCGCCGGCTGTCGGTGGTGCACGGGCGGGTCACCCTCTCGTCGGGCAAGGAGGCGGACTACTACGTCGACCTGCGCCGCGCCACCCTGCACCACCGGGCCTCCGCGCTGATCGGCCGGCTGATGCGCGAGCTGACCGACGACTGGGATTACGCCGTGGTCGGCGGGCTGACCCTGGGCGCGGACCCGGTCGCCACGGCTGTCATGCACGCGCCCGGGCGCCCGATCGACGCGTTCGTGGTGCGCAAGTCGGCGAAAGCGCATGGGCTGCAACGGCTTATCGAGGGCAGCGACGTCGTCGGCAAGCGGGTTCTGGTCGTCGAGGACACCAGCACGACTGGCAACTCGGCGCTCACCGCCGTGCGCGCCGTGCGGGACGCCGGGGGCGAGGTGGTCGGCGTGGCCACCGTGGTGGACCGGGCCACCGGGGCCGCCGAGGCGATCGAAGCCGAGGGATTGCCCTACCGCAGCGTGCTGGGCCTTACCGATCTGGGGCTGGGCTAGTTTGCATCGCCGCACGCAGCTTCTCGCGATAGCGGCCTGCCTGCTGGCGCTCGTGGCCGGGTGTTCCGGCTCCGGCGGCCAGGCCCGCCCCTACGGCGCCCTGGGCGCCCGGCTGGGTGAATCGCTGAGGCTGCTGGGCTGGAACATGTCGGCGTCGAATCTGCGCTGGGACGGCGACTACGTGCTGGTTGACATTGACGGCAGCGTCGCGGATCCGCACGCGGCGCACGCCGCGCCAGGCGACATCCGCCTCGGCCTTTACGGGGCGCTGGCGCACCCGTTGGAACACACAGCGCTGGGCAGCTGCGATGACGTGTCGGGCAGCGTGCGCGACGTCCGCTCGCCGCTGTCGGCGCCGCCGGACCGGCTCACCGGAACGGTTTGCCTTGGGCCGCTGCAGGATCGAAGCCAGGTCCGGGGGGTCTACGGATACTCGCCGCGCGACCGGATCCCGAACACGTCGTCGGCCTACCCGGTGGCGTTCCCGGTGGGGCTGATGCCGACCAACGCCAACGACACCGGGCTGGTGGTCAAGACGGCCAGCCTGTCGGCCTGGCGGGCGGACGGCAAGCCGGTGACCAAGGCGCAGCTCGGCGACCCGCAAGCGTTCACCGGCAACGGCTACATGCTGCTGGGCCTGGAGGCCGACGCGGTCGCGGCCCGCTACCGCGACGATTCCGCCAAGCGCGGCGGCCCGATGATGCTGCTGGCGTCGCCGACGCTTCCCCCGCCGGGGCTGAACCCGTCGTGCACGGTGTACGGGTCGTCGGTGCTGATCCTGCCCGACGCGTCGCTGGACTCGGTGCACGTCAGCGCGTCGCTGTGCACGCAGGGCGAGATCAACGAGGCGCTGCTGTACGCGACCGTCGCGGTGGACGGCACGCACGCCGCGGTGTGGACGCAGCGATGAGCGAACCGGGGCCCACCGAATGGGCGGTGCCGGTGCCGGGCGGCGGCGTCGGCCCCTGGACCGGCGAGCCTCCCGACGACCCGCGATACGACCCGGTCCTGTTGCGGGAGGGCGATTCCCGCAACGTGGTCGACGCCTACCGGTACTGGACCCGGGAGGCGATCATCGCCGACATCGACACCAGGCGGCACCCGCTGCACGTGGCGATCGAGAACTTCGGCCACGACGCGAACATCGGGTCGGTGGTGCGCACCGCCAACGCCTTCGCCGTAGACACCGTGCACATCGTCGGGCGGCGGCGCTGGAATCGCCGCGGCGCCATGGTGACTGATCGCTACCAGCGGCTCTGTCATCACGACAGCGCCGCCGAGCTGCTGGACTTCGCGGCGGAGGCCGGGCTGGCGGTGGTCGCGGTCGACAACGTCCCGGGTGCCGCGCGGCTGGAGGAGACGGCGCTGCCGCGGGACTGCCTGTTGGTCTTCGGTCAGGAGGGTCCCGGGATCACCGGGGACACCCGCACGGGCGCGGCTATCACCGTGTCGATCGCGCAGTTCGGGTCGACGCGCAGCATCAATGCCGGTGTGGCTGCCGGGATCGCGATGCACGCTTGGGTTCGCCGGCATGCGGACCTGTCGCGCGCCTGGTGAGTGCCCGATGGGCATTCGCGCTGCCTCAACTGATTGAGTGCACAGTGAAAGTCGTAGGTGCACAGTCGACGGGCGTCGGGTCGACGGACGTCCGCGCCGAAGCGACCTGTTGGGCTGGCATCCAGCCAACACTCAACTCCAGAGTGTCACATGAACTTTCGGGCGGAACCGCGTCACGCCCACACCCGAGCCACGGATCATCGCCTGCGTGCATCTCGGCGTGGTGATGAAACTGACCAGTTCCGACACCGCAGGCTGACGCGCCGACGGCGGCAGCGTCGCCGCGCACCATTCGCCCGACTTCTCCAGCCCCGGACCGCCCACCCGCGCCAGCCGCCCGGCCGCGAGATCCTTGGCCACCGCGAAGCCGATCGTCAGCGTCGCGCCGCCGACCCGCTGTACCTCCTCGAGGGCGGCCGCGTCGCTCTGGAAGATGCGCTGCTGAGACTCGGGAATGGCCAAGGCGCGCAGCATGTTCGCGATCTCGCCGTCGACGCCGCCCGCCGACGGGCCGAGCATCCACTGCTGCTGGCGCAGCAGCGCGGGCGTCGGAACACCCGTCGCCAGTGGGTTTTTCGGTGCGGTGACGGTGATGATCTGGTACTTCAGGAACGGCCGCACGAAGAGGGAACCGTCCGGGGTGGCCGAGTTCTCGCTGGCGGGGCCGATCGCGATGTCGACCGCACGCGAGCTGATCAGGTCGCGAAACCGGCTCGTCGGGTGCACGCTCAGCTCCACCGACAGGTCGTCGGCCCGTGACGAGAAGAGCTCGATCAGCCCAGGGGCGGCGTGTTCGGCGAACGTGGTGGACGCGGCGATCCGCAGCAGCCGCCGCCCGTGGGCGGCCTCGGTGACCTCGATGGCGGTCTGTTGCTGTAGCCCGAGGATCTCCACGGCGCGGCTGGCCAGCCGCAGCCCGCCCGGCGTGAACGCCAGGCCGGCGCCGGTCCGGGTGAACAGCGCGTCGTCGAGTTCCTTACGCAGCGCGGCGATGTGCATCGACACGCCGGCGTCGGACATGCCGAGTTCGGCGGCGGCCGCCCGCACGGAGCCCAGCCGCACCACCGCCGAAAAGGCCCGAAGTTGAGCCGGAGTCACGCCATGAGCCTACTTTGGGATGTGTGCGTGACGTGCTTGCCGAACTGCTGCCGGTCTGGCGTGCCGGCGAGACCGCGGGATTGGCGACGGTGGTACGGACGTTCCGGTCCGCACCACGGCAGCCCGGCGCCGCGATGGTGGTGGCTCCGGACGGGTCGGTGGCCGGCTCGGTGTCGGGCGGTTGCGTGGAGGGCGCGGTCTACGAGCTGGCCACCGAGGCCGCCGCGACCGGCACGCCGCGGCTGGAACGCTACGGAGTCAGCGACGGTGACGCCTTCGCGGTCGGACTCACCTGTGGCGGCATCATCGACATCTTCGTCGAGGCGGTGTCCCGGGCGACGTTCCCCGAACTCGGCTCGGTGGCCGACGACGTCGGGCAGCATCGCGCGGTGGCGGTCGCGACCCTCATCGCCCATCCCGACGCGCGCCGGGTGGGCGGCCGGCTGATCGTCCGGCCGCACGACGCGGTCGGGTCGCTGGGTTCGGCGCGCGTCGACGCCGCCGTCACCGACGACGCGCGCGGCCTGCTGGCCGTCGGCCGCAGCGAGGTGCTCGAGTACGGGCCCGACGGCCAACGCCTGGGGGCGGGCATGGCGGTCTTCGTCAGCAGCCACGCCCCCCGGCCCCGGATGCTGGTCTTCGGCGCCATCGATTTCGCCGCGGCGCTGGCGCGGCAGGGATCGCTTCTCGGCTACCGCGTCACGGTGTGCGACGCCCGCGCCGTCTTCGCCACCCCGGCGCGCTTCCCGACGGCCGACCACGTCGTCGTCGAGTGGCCGCACCGCTACCTTGCGGAACAGGCGCAGGCCGGCGCGGTCGACTCCAGCACGGTGATCTGCGTGCTCACCCACGACCCCAAGTTCGACGTGCCGCTGCTCGACGTGGCGCTGCGACTGCCCCGCGTCGGCTACGTCGGGGCGATGGGATCGCGCCGCACCCATGAGGACCGGATGGCCCGGCTGCGCGCGGCCGGGCTGACCGACGAGGAACTGGGCCGGCTGTCCAGCCCCATCGGGCTCGATCTCGGGGCGCGCACGCCGGAGGAGACCGCGGTCTCGATCGCCGCTGACATCATCGCCAAGCGCTGGGGCGGTAAGGGCCGGCCGCTGTCGGAGACCGCCGGGCGCATCCACCACGATGCCCGCGAGTTAAAGGATCACTTAACTCGCTATTGACGCCCAGGTCAGGGCGGCCGACACTGGGGGCCCCAGCCCCGAAGTGAGGTGCGTCACATGCAAGTGCCCGGGCCGTTCGAATACGAGCGCGCGACCAGCGTCGACCACGCCATCGGATTGCTGGATCGGCTGGGGGAGGGGGCGCGCATCGTCGCCGGCGGGCACAGCCTGCTGCCGATGATGAAGCTGCGCATCGCCAACCCCGAGTACCTCATCGACATCAACGACCTGGCCCTCGAGCTTGGGTACGTCATCACCGATCCGACCCTGGTGCGCATCGGCGCGATGACCCGCCACCGCGAGATCCTGGACTCCGACACCCTGGCCGCGGTTTGCCCGATCTTCCGCGACGCCGAGAAGGTGATCGCCGACCCGGTGGTCCGCAACCGCGGCACCCTGGGCGGCTCGCTGTGCCAGGCGGATCCGGCGGAGGACCTGTCCACGGTGTGCGAGGTGCTGGACGCGGTGTGCCTGATCCGCGGGCCGTCGGGGGAGCGCGCGGTGGGGATGGA
Organism: Mycobacterium sp. 050134; assembly: GCF_036409085.1. Lineage (NCBI taxonomy): Bacteria > Bacillati > Actinomycetota > Actinomycetes > Mycobacteriales > Mycobacteriaceae > Mycobacterium > Mycobacterium sp. 050134. Next base: position 57,959 of record NZ_JAZGLV010000017.1, on the reverse strand, counting down.
CGAGTTCATGGTCGGTCCGTACGAGACGGCCGTCGCCCCCAACGAGATGCTGATCGAGGTGCGAATCCCGGTGCGCGACAGGACGTCCAGCGCGTACGCGAAGGTGGAGCGGCGCGTCGGTGACTGGGCGGTCGCGGCCGCCGGCGCGTCGATCACCCTCGACGGCGACACCATCGCCGCCGCGCGGATCGGCCTGACCGCGGTGGACGCCGACCGCGCCGCCCTGGCCGAGGTGTCGGCGGCGCTGGCCGGCGGCCCCGCCACCGACGAGGCCTTCGTGGAGGCGGGCCGCCGGGCCGCCGAGGCCTGCGAGCCGGCGGAGGACATCCGCGGGACGGCCGCCTACAAGCGGCACCTCGCCGCCGAATTGACCACCCGCACGCTGCGTTCGGCCGCCGCACGGGTGCGCGCCACGGCAGGGGGGAGCTAGCGATGCACGTCACCATGACGGTCAACGACGAGCAGGTCAGCGCCGACGTCGAGCCGCGGACCCTGCTGGTCCACTTCCTGCGGGACCACCTGCGGCTCACCGGAACCCACTGGGGATGCGACACCAGCAACTGCGGGACGTGCGTCGTCGACGTTGACGGCGTGCCGGTGAAGTCCTGCACGATGCTGGCGGTGATGGCGTCGGGGCACAGCGTCCGGACAGTTGAAGGGCTGGCCGTGGGCGGCCGGCTCGACCCGGTGCAGGAGGGGTTCATGCGCTGTCACGGCCTGCAGTGCGGCTTCTGCACCCCGGGCATGATGATCACCGCGCGCGCCCTGCTGGACCGCGACCCGCACCCCGACGAGGACACCATCCGGGAGGCGATCTCCGGGCAGATCTGCCGGTGCACCGGCTACACCACCATCGTGCGGTCCATCCAGTGGGCGGCCGACAACTCCGGCGCGGAGGCCCAGGCATGACGACCATCGAATCCCGGCCGCCGTCACCGGAAGATCGAGTCGACAACGACCAAAAGCCTTGCGGTCACGGGCGGATGCTGCGCAAGGAGGACCCGCGCTTCATCCGCGGCCGCGGCACCTACGTCGACGACGTCAACCTGCACGGCATGCTGCACCTGGCGATCCTGCGCTCGCCGTACGCGCACGCCCGCATCGCCTCGATCGACGTGACCGCCGCGCAGGCCCACCCGAAGGTCAAGGCGGTCGTCACGGGCGCCGACCTGGCCGAGAAGGGGCTGGCCTGGATGCCGACCCTGTCCAACGACGTGCAGGCCGTGCTGGCCACCGACAAGGTGCGGTTCCAGGGCCAGGAGGTGGCGTTCGTCGTTGCCGAGGACCGGTATTCGGCGCGCGACGCGCTGGAGCTGATCGACGTCGACTACGACCCGCTGGACCCGGTCGTGGACGTCCGCAAGGCGCTGGACCCGTCGGCGCCGGTCATCCGCACCGACCTCGAGAACAAGAAAGACAACCACATCTTCGACTGGGAGACCGGCGACGCGGCGGCCACCGAGGCGGCGTTCGCGCGCGCAGACGTCGTCGTCAAGCAGGAGATGGTCTACCCGCGGGTCCACCCCGCACCGATGGAAACCTGCGGCGCAGTAGCGGATTTGGACCCGGTCACCGGGAAACTCACCCTGTGGACCACCTCGCAGGCGCCGCACGCGCACCGCACCCTGTACGCACTGGTCGCCGGCCTGCCCGAACACAAGATCCGGGTGATCTCGCCCGACGTCGGCGGCGGATTCGGCAACAAGGTGCCGATCTACCCGGGGTACGTCTGCGCGATCGTCGGCTCGCTGCTGCTGGGCAAGCCGGTCAAGTGGATGGAGGACCGCAGCGAGAACCTGACGTCCACCAGCTTCGCGCGCGACTACATCATGGTCGGCGAGATCGCCGCCACCAAGGACGGCAAGATCCTGGCGATCCGGTCCAACGTGCTGGCCGACCACGGCGCGTTCAACGGCCAGGCCGCGCCGACGAAGTACCCGGCCGGCTTCTTCGGGGTGTTCACCGGCAGCTACGACCTGGAGGCCGCCTACTGCCACATGACCGCGGTGTACACCAACAAGGCGCCGGGCGGAGTGGCGTACGCGTGCTCGTTCCGGATCACCGAGGCGGTGTACTTCGTCGAGCGGCTGGTGGACTGCCTGGCCTTCGACCTGAAGATGGACCCCGCCGAGCTGCGGCTGCGAAACCTGCTGCGGCCCGAGCAATTCCCGTACCAGAGCAAGACCGGCTGGACGTATGACTCGGGCGACTACGAGGCCACCATGCGCAAGGCCATGGACATGATCGGCTACGAGGCGTTGCGCGAGGAGCAGGCCGCCAAGCGGGCGCGCGGCGAGCTGATGGGCATCGGCATGTCGTTCTTCACCGAGGCCGTCGGCGCCGGCCCGCGCAAGGACATGGACATCCTCGGCCTGGGCATGGCCGACGGGTGCGAGCTGCGCGTGCATCCGACCGGCAAAGCCGTTGTGCGGCTGTCGGTTCAGACGCAGGGGCAGGGCCACGAGACGACGTTCGCCCAGATCGTCGCCGAGGAGCTGGGCATCCCGCCCGACGACATCGACGTGGTGCACGGCGATACCGACCAGACCCCGTTCGGGTTGGGCACCTACGGCAGTCGGTCGACGCCGGTCTCCGGCGGCGCGGCGGCGCTGGTCGCCCGCAAGGTGCGGGACAAGGCGAAGATCATCGCGTCGGGCATGCTCGAGGTGTCGGTGGCCGACCTGGAATGGGAGAAGGGTTCGTTCCACGTCAAGGGCGACCCGTCGGCGTCGGTGACGATTCAGGAGATCGCCATGCGCGCCCACGGGGCCGGCGATCTGCCCGAGGGCATCGAGGGCGGGCTGGACGCCGAGGTCTGCTACAACCCGGAGAACCTGACCTACCCGTACGGCGCGTATTTCTGTGTGGTGGACGTCGATCCGGGCACCGCGGTGGTGAAAGTGCGGCGATTCCTGGCCGTCGACGACTGCGGCACCCGGATCAACCCGATGATCATCGAGGGCCAGGTCCACGGCGGCATCGTCGACGGCATCGGCATGGCGCTGATGGAATGGATCGCCTTCGACGCCGACGGCAACTGCCTGGGCGGGTCGCTGATGGACTACCTGATCCCGACGGCGATGGAGGTGCCGCACCTCGAGACCGGACACACCGTCACGCCGTCACCGCATCACCCGATCGGCGCCAAGGGCATCGGCGAATCGGCCACCGTCGGCTCCCCGCCCGCCGTGGTGAACGCGGTGGTGGATGCGTTGGCGCCGTTCGGCGTTCGCCACGCCGACATGCCGCTGACCCCGTCGCGCGTGTGGGAGGCCATGCAGGGCAGGGCGAGGCCCCCGATTTGAGCACGGTCAGCGAACGGGCCCAGCAGCTGCTGGCCGCGCGCACACCCTTCGTGCGCGCGACCGTGGTGCGCGCCCAGCCGCCCACCTCGGCGAACCCGGGCGACGAGGCGATCCTGTTGCCGGACGGCACGATCGAGGGCTTCGTCGGCGGCCAGTGCGCGCAGAACTCCGTCCGCAAGGCGGCGCTGGGCGCGCTGCAGGCGGGCCAGAGCGTGCTGCTGCGGGTGCTGCCCGACGGCGACGTGCACTTCCCGGAGGCCCCCGGCGCCTGCGTGGTGGTCAACCCGTGCCTGTCGGGCGGGTCGCTGGAGATCTTCCTGACGCCGCAGCTACCCGCCCCGCTGATCGAAATTCACGGCGCGACGCCCATCGCCGACGCCCTGGCCCGGCTGTGCGGGGTGCTCGGCTACGACGTGCGGACCGGCTCGGAGGCGGGTGCCGCCACCGCGGTGGTGATCGCCAGCCACGGCGGGCCGGAGGCCGAAACGGTCCGCGCGGCACTCGATGCCGGCGTCGGCTACATCGGCCTGGTGGCCAGCAGGGTGCGGGGCGCGTCGATCCTCGACCCGCTGGGCCTGTCCGACGCCGAGCGGGACCGGGTGCACACCCCGGTCGGGCTGGACATCGGCGCCAAGACCCCGGCGGAGATCGCGGTCTCGATCGCCGCCGAACTCGTCGCCGGCATCCGCGCCGGTGAGCTGGGCCGGCCCGTCGGGATCAGGGACGCCCCGGCCGAGGCCGTCGACCCGATCTGCGGCATGGCGGTGCCCATCCGCCCGGACACCGAGCACCTGCGGCTGGCCGGCGTTGACCACTGGTTCTGCGGTTCGGGATGCCGCGCGGCCTTCGCCGCGAAAGCTGGCGCATGACACCGGTAGCGTTCACCGGGCCCGACGACGTGATCGCCCGGTTCGACGCGCGCGACTACCTGCTCGACACCGGGACCGCGTCGGCCATCTACCTGGCGGTCGCGCTGGGCAAACCATTGCTCCTGGAGGGTGAGCCCGGGGTCGGCAAGACGACGGCCGCGAAAACCCTTGCCGCCGTTCTGGGCACGACGCTGATCCGCCTGCAGTGCTACGAAGGCCTGACCGCGAGCGAGGCGCTGTACGACTGGAACTATCAGCGCCAGCTGCTGTCCATCCGGCTCGCCGAGGCGCAGGCGACCGGCATCCGGGAGGCCGACCTCTACACCGAGGCGTACCTGGCGGACCGGCCCATCCTGCGCTGCGTGCGGCACCGCGGCCCCGCGCCGCCGGTGCTGCTGATCGACGAGATCGACCGCGCCGACGACGAATTCGAGGCGCTGCTGCTCGAATTCCTCGGCGAGGCCGCGGTCACCGTCCCCGAGCTGGGTACCTTCGTCGCCGAGCGGCCGCCGATCGCGGTCCTCACCTCCAACCGCAGCCGCGACCTGCACGACGCGCTGCGCCGTCGCTGCCTGTACCACTGGATCGACTACCCGGAGCCGTCCCGGGCCGCCGCGATCGTCCGGCGCACCGTGCCCGGCGCGACCGCCCCGCTGATCGAGCGCGCCACCCAGTTCGTCGGCCGCGCACGCGATCTCGACCTGGACAAGCCGCCCGGCGTCGCTGAGACGATCGACTGGGTCGCCGCCCTGGTGGCGCTGGGTGTCGCCGATCTGGTGGATCCGCAACGGGCCCTGACCAGCCTGGCGGCCCTGGCCAAGACGCCCGACGACCGTACGCTCGTTCGCGACGCCTTTGTTGAGTACAGCCGCACCTGAGAGGACCGCAGCATGAAGATCGCCAACCAGTTCACCGTCAGCGCGCCCATCGACAAGGCGTGGGCCGTGCTGTGCGACCTGGAGCAGGTGATCCCGCTGATGCCGGGGGCCGCACTGACCGGCCACGAGGGCGAGGACTACCTCGGCAAGGTCAAGGTCAAGGTCGGGCCGGTCACCAGCGAGTTCAGCGGCAAGGTGCGCTTCGTCGAGCAGGACTCGACCCAGTACCGCGCCGTGATCGACGGCAAGGGCAAGGAGACGCGGGGGACCGGGAACGCGGCCGCCACGGTCACCGCGCAGCTGCACGAGGACGGCGAACGCACCAGCGTCACCGTCGACACCGACCTGAAGATCGTCGGCAAGCTGGCCCAGTTCGGCAGCGGGATGCTGCAGCAGGTGTCGGAGAAGCTGCTGGGCCAGTTCGTGGAGTCGCTGGAGGCGGAGCTGGCCGGCCAGAGCGTCGCGGCGCCTGCCACGCCGGAGGGTCCCGCGGAGATCGGGCGGGTCCCGGAACCCGCCCCGGCCCGCGCCGAGCCCGAGCCCATCGACCTGCTCCAGCTCGCCGGCGGCGACCAGCTCAAGAAGTACGGCGCGGTGGCGGTGGCGGTGCTCGCCGCGCTGGTGCTGATCTGGGTGCTGCGCCGGCGGCGTTAGCGCCGCATGGGCACCCTGTTTCGGGGCACCGACCTCGCGGCGTTCGCGGCCGCGCTGGTCGCGCGCCTGCGCGGCGCCGGGGTGCACGTATCCGCCGACGGCCCGGCCGGTTTCGTCGAGGCGCTGCGGCGCCTGGCGCCGGACACCGCCCCGACGCTGTATTGGGCCGCGCGGCTGACCCTGGTCAACCGCGGGGAGGACCTCGCCGCCTTCGACGCCGTCTTCGCGGCCGTGTTCGGCAGCGCCCGGCCCGACGGCGCGCGGGGGCCCGAGCCGCCGCTCCCCCGTGCGGGGAAGGCCACACACGCCGCCGGCACCGTCCGCCGGGCGGGCGGCCCGCCCACCGGCGCCGTGCCGTGGGCCACCCGCGGCGGCGCCGCGCGCGACGATGCCGAAGTCCCCGACCTGCACATCCCCGCCGCCCTGCCCAGCCGCCTGGCCGCGCTCGCCGACCAGCCGTTCGACCGCTTCGACGCGGACGACCTGCGCCTGCTGGGCTCGTGGTTGGAGGCCACCGCCGCGCGCTGGCCCCGGCGCCGCAGCATGCGGTTCGAGCCGAGCGCCGGCGGCAAGCGGATCGACCTGCGGGCCACCATGAATGCTTCGCGCGCAACCGGATTCGAGACGGTTACGCTGGCGCGCACCCGGCCGCGGACCCGGTCCCGACTGGTGGTGTTGGCGTGCGACGTGAGCCGCTCGATGCAGCCGTACGCCGCGGTGTATCTGCACTTGATGCGGGCCCTGGCGCTCCGCCGGGCCGCGACCCGCCCCGAGGTGTTCGCGTTCTCGACGTCGCTGACCCGGCTCACGGCCGTGCTGTCGCATCGCTCGGCCGAGGTGGCGCTGGCCAAGGCCGACGCGACCGTCGCCGACCGGTACGGGGGCACGTTCATCGGCCGCAGCGTCGGCGCCCTGTTGGCGCCGCCGCACGGTAACGCGCTGCGCGGCGCGGTGGTGATCATCGCCTCCGACGGCTGGGACGCCGACCCGCCCGACGTGCTCGCCCGCGCCATGGCCCGGCTGCGCCGTCGCGCCGCGCTGGTGGTCTGGCTCAATCCCCGTGCGGCGCAGGGTGACTACCAGCCGCTGGCGGGTTCGATGGCCGCCGCCCTGCCGTACTGCGACCTTTTCCTGCCCGCACACAACCTGACCGGCCTGCGCGCACTGCTGGACGCGTTGGCGGCCAGCTGACCGGACAAACGGCGGTCCACTGGACGAACCGATGCGGTGCAACCCGGCCCGCGGACCGTAACGCTGGTGCCTACGGAACCGCTGGCGGTTCGAAATACCGGAGGACACAACATGGCAGCACCACGCAAGCACCACCCGGTCGTCTTCATCCACGGACTGTGGATCCACTCGGCGGCCTGGGGCCCGTGGCTGGAGCTCTTCGAGAGCTGCGGCTATTCCGCTTCGGCGCCCGGATGGCCCGGTGACGGCCCAACAGTGGCCGAGACCCGCCGCAACGCCGCGGCATTGAACGACGTCGGGATCGGCGAGATCGTGCAGCACTACGCCGGACTCATCCACTCCTCCGAGCCGAGGCCGATCGTCGTCGGGCACTCTTTCGGTGGCCTGATCGCGCAGCTGCTGCTCGACTCCGGCCTCGCCGCCGCCGCGGCCGCGATCGACCCGGCACCCATCAAGGGCGTCAAGGTGGTGCCGCTGGCGCAGGTGCGCTCGGGGTTCCCGATCCTCGGCCACCCGCGCACCCGGCACAAGACGGTGGCGTTGAACCCCAAGCAGTTCCACTACGCGTTCGGGAACACGCTGAGCCGCCAAGAATCCGACGCGCTCCACGCCGCCGTGAGCATCCCCGGCCCGGGTCGGCCGCTCTTCCAGGGCGCCGCCGCCAACTTCTCCCGCCACTCACCGGCCAAGGTCGACGTCCACAACACCAACCGCGGCCCGCTGCTGCTGACGTCGGGCACCGACGACCACGTGGTCCCGCTGAAGGTCACCAAGGCCACCCATCGGCTCTACGCGAAGGCCCACTCGGACACCGATTTACACCTCTTCAAGGGCCGCGGGCATTCGCTGACCATCGACAACGGGTGGAAGGGCGTGGCCGATGTCGTGCTGCAATGGCTGGCCCGAAAAGGCTTGTGACGCGGGTATCCTGCGCAGATGCGGCTGAGCGCGGAAGAGGCCGGCGAACAGCGGACGGTCAGTGATCGGTTGCTGATGATCATCGACGCCATCGCCAATTCGCCCGGCGAGGTGGGCCTGTCGGAGTTGGTGAGGCTGACCGGGCTGAAGAAGGCGACCGCGCACCGGCTGGCCGCCGACTTGGTGGCCCACCGGATGCTGGAGCGGGGCGCCTACGGATACCGCTTGGGTCTGCGCCTTTTCGAGCTCGGCCAGCACGTCCCGGCGTCGCGTCGGCTGCGCAACTGCGCACGGCCGTTCATGGCCGACCTGGTGACCGCGACCGGCGAGACCGTGCACCTCGGCGTGCTCGACGGCACCGACGTGCTGTGCATCGAGAAGCTCACCGGCCGGCGCACCGCGGCCGCGGCCACCTCCATCGGCTCGTGGCTTCCGGCGTACTGCACCGGCCTGGGCAAGGTGCTGTTGGCCTTCAGCCACGAATCGGCCGCCGCGCCGACGCTGGCCGAGCCGATGACCGGGCACACCGGCACCACGATCACCGATCCCACCCAGTTTCTGCGCGAGCTGGCCAGGATCAGGGACGCCGGCGTCGCCTACGACCGCGAGGAGTGGCTCCCCGGGGTGGTCTGTGTGGCGGCGCCGATCGTGGTGGAAAGCTACGTCGGCCGCGACGGGCACCGCGCCGTGGCCGCGTTGTCGGTGACCGGTCCCGCCGGCCGCCTGCAGACCGCCCGGGTGGCGTCGGCGGTGCGCACCGCCGACGCTGACCATCAGCCGCAACCTGGGCCTGCCGCAGCTGCGGTGAACTAGTGTCCTGCGCCGGGAATTCGGGTGCAGCCCCCGCACCTGTCTCCGAGCATGGGTCGTATGGACGAAAAGTGACGGCGGTGTGTACTTTTCCCCACGTTCGACGTATTCACTCGCGACGCTAGTCCAACGCTAGTCCGGCATCGCGGCGACGAGCTGATCGGGTGTCAGTGGCAGCGAACGCACCCGGACGCCCAGCGCGTCGTACACCGCGTTGGCGATTGCCGCGGCCGTCGGCCCCTGCGCGCACTCACCCACCCCGAGCGGGGGATCGCCCTGCCCGGCAAGGAATTCGACGTCGACGGCGGGCACCTCGGAGAACCGCAGGATCGGGTAGGTGTCCCAGGTGTCGCTGGTCACGTTGAACCGGTCGAACCGGACCCGCTCCTTGAGCGTCCAGCTGGTGGCCTGCACGGCGCCGCCCTCGATCTGGTTGGTCGCGCCGTTCGGGTTGATCAGCATTCCGGCGTCCACCGCAATCGTCAGCCGGCGCACCCGCACGGCGTCGGTCGCCTCGACCTCGGCCACCACCGCGCAGTACGCCGACGCGTTCTTGTAGCGGGCGTACCCGATGCCGCGCCCGACCGAATCGCGGCGCGCCCAGGATTCCCAGCCGGCCCGCGCCGCCGCGGCGTTGAGCACGGCCCGCCCGCGCGGATCGGACAGGTGCGCCAGCCGGAATTCGACAGGGTCACGGTCGGCGGCCGCGGCGAGCTCGTCCATGAACGACTCGGCGGCGAACACGTTGACGAACGCGCCCAGCGACCGCAGGGCCGAGGTCCGCAGCGGCATCTCGCTCAGCAGGTGATTGGTCACCCGGTGGGCCGGAAAGTCGTAGCCAGGCAAGGCGTTTCGCGCGGTTCCGCCACCCCAATCGAGCGGGGGCTCGCCGCCGGCGCGGATCGGCTCGCCGCCCGCGCGGTGGCTGGCCGCCAGCAGCGCGTTCGTCGCGGTGGTCCCGGGGCGGCCCATGTAGCTGTTGCTCCAGATCTCGTGGCGCCAGGCCAGCACGCCGCCGTCGTCCCCGCAGTCGGCGCCGATCTCGACGACGGCGGCCGGACCGAACGGCGCCCACGCCAGCTCGTCGGCGCGCGACCACACCACGTGCACGGGTGCCCCCGGCACCGCTCGCGCCAGCACGGCGGCGTCCATGGCGGCGTCGTCGGCCCCGTTGTGGCCGTAACAGCCGGCGCCTTCGACGTGGCGAACCACCACCCGAACGGGCGCCAGGCCGAACGCCGCGGCGAGATCGTGCCGCAGCTGGTAGACCCCCTGGGTCTGTGACCAGACCTCCAGACGCCCATCGGGGTGCGCGAGCGCCGCGGCCGACGACGGGCCGATCGAGGCGTGCGCCAGGTACGGCCGGTGGTAGCGCGCCGCGTGTGACCGCGCCACGCGGGCCGGCCCGGCGGCCGCGGGGTCTTCCTTGGACGCCAGCACCGCCGTTTCGGCGCGCGCCGACATCAGGAAGCCGGGCAGGTCGTCCTCGTCGGGCAGCGCCGGCCGCTCGTCCCAGCGGGCGTCGGCGCGCAGCCGGTCGGCGGCGCGCAGCGCCACCTCCTCCCGCTCGGCCACCACGCCGAGGAAATCGCCGTCGCGCACGACGGCGACCACCCCCGGCAGCGCGCGCGCCGGCCCGGTGTCCACCCCGCGCAGCGTCGCCCCGCGCGACGGCGGGCGGACGACGCGGCCGTAGCGCTGCCCGTCGAGCACCAGGTCGTGCACGTAGCGCGGGCGGCCGGCCAGCTTGTCGGGGAGGTCGAGGCGCGCGGCGTCGGTGCCGACGATCGCGTAGCCCGCCTCCGGCTTGGGCGCGACCTCGCCGGTGACCTCCCGGTCCAGCAGCGAATCGTCGGCCAGCTCCCAATAGCTGGTCGCCACCCCGTCCGGGCCGGTGATCTGGCCGTCGAGCACGCCGAGCTCGTCGACCCCGACCGCCAGCTTGGCCGCCGCGGCCTCCAGGTAGATCGCCCGCGCCTCGGCGCACACCTGGCGCAGCGCCGCCCCGGAGTGCTGGATCGACCGGCTGCCGGCGGTGAACCCCTCGTCCGGGCTGACATCGGTTGCGGCGGCCACCATGCGGATCCGCGAGAGGTCGACGTCGAGCTCCTCGGCGGCGATCTGCGCCAGCGCCGTCAGCACGCCCTGGCCCAGCTCCACCTTGCCGGACCGCACCTCGACCACACCGTCCGACCCGATCCGCACCCAGCCGCCCAGGACGGGGTTGTCCGCCAGCGACGGCGACACCTCAGCCGCGGCCATCGGTCGCACCCCGCAGCTCCGCCGCCGCGGCCAGCACGGCCGCCACCACCCGGTTGTGCGACCCGCACCGGCACAGGTTGGGGTCCAGCGCCGCGCGCACCTCGGCGTCGGTCGGATCGGGATTTTCGGCTAGCAGGGCCGCCGCGGCCACCACGATCCCCGACATGCAGTAGCCGCACTGCGCGGCCTGCCGCTCGGCCAGGGCGCGCGCCACCGGGTGCGGTTCCCCGTCGGCGCCCAGCCCTTCGATCGTCTCGATCGACCTGTCGCCGACCGACCACAGCGGCGTGTCGCACGAGTAGATGGGCCGGCCGTCGGCGAGCACGAAACACGCGCCGCACAGCCCGATTCCGCAGCCGAACCGCGTCCCCTTCAACCCCAGGTGGTTCCGCAGCACGTACAGCAGCGGCGTGTCGTCCTCGGCGTCCACCTGGTGGCGGCGCCCGTTGACCGTCAACTCCGTCATCACTCCAGCATCCACGGCCGGCGGCCGGCGCGCGTTCAGGCAGGATCGCAGGTATGGATCAGCTATGGGTCAACCGGGCGGCCACCTCGGAAGCCGCCGTCACGCGGCGACACCTCAAGCGCCTGTGGGGCCTGCCCGGAACCCAGCTCGGCGTGGTGGCCTGGCCGGCCACGCGGCGGGACCGGCGGTTCGGCACCTGGCACTACTGGTGGCAGGCGCACCTGCTGGACTGCCTGGTCGACGCGCAGCAGCGCGACCCGCAGCCGGACCGGCGCACCCGGATCAACCGTCAGGTCCGCACCCATCGCCTGCGCAACAACTTCCGCTGGACCAACAACTATTACGACGACATGGCGTGGCTGGCGCTGGCGCTGGAGCGCGCCGCCCGGATCGCCGGCGTCGAGCGGCACCGCGCCCTGCCCAAACTCGCCGACCAGTTCGTCAACGCCTGGGTGCCCGAGGACGGCGGCGGCATCCCGTGGCGCAAGCAGGACCAGTTCTTCAACGCCCCCGCCAACGGCCCCGCCGGGATCTTCCTGGCCCGGTACGGCAACCGGATGCGGCGCGCCCAGCAGATGGCCGACTGGATCGACCGGACCCTGATCGACCCGGAGACGCACCTGGTGTTCGACGGCGTCAAGGCCGGCTCGCTGGTCCGCGCTCAATACACCTACTGCCAGGGCGTGGTGCTCGGCCTGGAGACCGAACTCGCGGCACGCACCCACGACGATCGGCATGCGGCGCGGGTGCACCGACTGGTCGCGGCGGTGAAGGAACACATGGCGCCGTCGGGCGTGCTCAAGGGCAGCGGCGGCGGCGACGGCGGGCTGTTCGCCGGCATCACGGCCCGCTACCTCGCGCTGGTCGCCACCGACCTGCCGGGGGAGTCCGCCGACGACGCCGTCGCGCGCGACACCGCGCGTGACATCGTGCTGTCGTCGGCGCGGTCGGCGTGGGACTACCGGCAGACGGTGGAGGGGCTGCCGCTGTTCGGCGCCTCCTGGGACCGCGACGCGGAGCTGCCGACCGGGGTCGGCCAGGAGGCACAGTTCGTCGAGGGCGCGGTCAACGCGTCCGAGATCGCCGAACGCGACCTGTCGGTGCAGCTTTCGGGCTGGATGCTGATGGAGGCCGCCTGTAACGTCACCGCCGTGACGGCAGGCAGCGCGGCATGACCGCGTCCGGCGACTGGGCACCCGACGAGGCGGCGCTGGCCGACGCCAACCTCACCCGCTTCATGGCGTGGCTGGAGGAGACCGACCGCGGCGAGTACGGCGACTACCACGAGCTGCTGCGCAAGTCCGTCGAGGACGTCGACTGGTTCTGGGACGCCGTCTGGCAGTTCTTCGACATCCAGGCCGACACCCCGCCGCGCGCGGTGCTGGGCGACCGGACCATGCCGGGCGCCGAGTGGTTCCCCGGCGCCACGCTGAACTACGCGGGCGAGGTGTTCCGGCACGCGACCGGCGAGCGCCCGGCGCTGATCGTCGCCGGCGAGGACGGCTCCCGCGAGTGGCCGTGGGCGCGGCTGCAGCGGGAAACCGCGGCGTTCGCCGCCTATCTGCGGGGCCTCGGCGTCCAGCCCGGCGACTCGGTGGTCGGGTACCTGCCCAACGTCGGGGAGGCCGCCGTCGCGGCGCTGGCCGCCGCCAGCGTGGGCGCCACCTGGGCGGTGTGCAACCAAGACGTGTCCGTCGACGGCGTCATCGCCCGGCTGGGCCAGCTGGAGCCGGCGGTGCTGGTGGCCAGCGACGGTTCGGTCTACGGCGGCAAGCACATCGACCGGCGCGCCGAGCTGGCCACCATCCGCGAGGCGATGCCCACGCTGCGGGCCACCGTGGTGGTGCCCCGGCTCGGCCTCGACCCAGTCGACGGCACCGTCGAGTGGGCGGAGGTGGCGGGTACGGACGCGCCCCTCGAGATCACCCCCGTCCCGTTCGCCCACCCGCTGTGGGTCATGTTTTCGTCGGGAACCACCGGCAAGCCGAAGGGCATCGTGCACGGCCACGGCGGCATCGTCGTCGAGCACCTGAAGTACCTCAGCCTGCAGCTGGACCTGCACCCCGGCGACCGCTTCCTGTGGTACTCGACCACCAGCTGGATGATGTGGAACCTGCTGCTGTCGGGGCTGCTGGTCGACGCCACGATCGTCCTCTACGACGGCAGCCCGACCCACCCGTCGACCGACGGCCTCTGGCGGGTCGCCGCCGACGCCGGGGTCAACGTGCTCGGCGCCGGGGCAGGCTACCTGCTGGCCTGCGCCAAGGAGGAACTCAGGCCGGGCGCCTCGTACGCCCTCGACGCGCTGCGCGCGGTCGGGTCGACGGGCTCGCCGCTGCCGGCGGCCGGCTTCCGGTGGGTGCAGGAGGGGCTGGGCCGGCCGGTGCCGGTGATCTCGATGAGCGGCGGCACCGACGTCTGCACGGCCTTCATGGGCGGCTGCCCGATCCTGCCGATCACCGCCGGCGAGCTGTCGTGCATCTGCCTGGGCGTGGCTATCGAGGCCTGGACCGGCCGCGACCACCCCGTCGTCGGCGAGGAGGGCGAGCTGGTGGTGACCCAGCCCATGCCGTCGATGCCGGTCTTCTTCTGGAACGACGACGACGGCAGCCGCTACCGCGCCGCGTACTTCGAGAAGTACCCGGGCGTGTGGTGCCACGGGGACTGGATCACCATCACCGACCGGGGATCCGTCGTCGTGCACGGCCGCTCGGACGCCACGCTGAACCGGATGGGCGTCCGGATGGGCAGCGCCGAGATCTACACCGCCGTGGAGCGCCTGCCCGAGATCCGGGACTGCCTGGTGGTCGGCGTCGAGCAGGACGACGGCGGCTACTGGATGCCGCTGTTCGTGCACCTCGCCGACGATGCCGCCCTCGACGACGACCTGCGGTCGAGGATCGTCGGGGAGATCCGCCGGCACGCCTCGCCGCGGCACGTGCCCGATGACATCCTGGCCGTCCCGGGCATCCCGCGGACGCTGACCGGCAAACGGCTGGAGGTCCCGATCAAGCGCATCCTGCTCGGCGCCGTGCCGGCTGAGGCCGTGCAGCAGAGTTCGGTCGACCGTCCGGAGCTGTTAGACGGTTTCATTGCGTACCGCAGGAGCCGGGTGTCCTGAGTCTTTCGCGCCGCGGCGGCGCCCCCGGTACCCCCGCCAGGCCGCGACGAACGCCGGCATCAGGGACACCAGCAGGATGGCCAGCAGGATCTTCTGCAGATTGTGGTGCACGAACGGCACGTTGCCCAGGAAGTAGCCCGCCAGCGTCACGCCGCCGCCCCAGATCGTGCCGCCGACGATGTCGAAGCCCAGGAACACCGGGTAGCGCATGTAGGACACCCCGGCGACGACGGGCACGAAGGTGCGCACGAACGGGGCGAAGCGCGCGAGGATGACCGCCCACGGCCCGTACTTCTCGAAGAACGCGTGCGATTCGGTCACGTAGTGCTGCTTGAAGAACCGCGAGTCTTCCTTCTTGAACAGCGCCGGCCCGATGCGCCGCCCGATGAAGTACCCGGTCTGGTCGCCCAGGATCGCCACCACCGCGACGGCGGGCGCCAGCACCCAGATGCTGGCCGGGGGGTTCGGGTGCGCGGCCAGCAGGCCGCCGGTGAACAACAGCGATTCGCCCGGCAACAGCGGGAACAGCAGCCCCGTCTCGATGAAGACGATGATGAGGATCCCCGGCAGCACGGCGGACCCGAAGACGCCGCCGGCGCCTAGCCAGTACATCGGGTCGAAGATGTCGGGCAGGGCCGTCACCGTAGTGCTCACGATGCTTCAACATACCGGTGTTGCGATACTGGACGGACCAAGTCGTCAGGAGGAGTGTCATGCCCATCGCCACGCCCGAGGTGTACGCGGAGATGCTCCGACGCGCCAAGGAGAGCTCGTACGCCTTCCCGGCGATCAACTGCACGTCGTCGGAGACCGTCAACGCCGCCATCAAGGGGTTCGCCGACGCGGGCAGCGACGGCATCATCCAGTTCTCCACCGGGGGCGCCGAATTCGCCTCGGGCCTCGGTGTGAAGGACATGGTGGCCGGCGCGGTGGCGCTGGCCGAGTTCACCCGCAGTATCGCCGCCCGGTACCCGATCAACGTCGCGCTGCACACCGACCACTGCCCGAAGGACAAGCTGGACACCTACGTGCGGCCGCTGCTGGCGATCTCGGCCGAACGCGTCAGCGCGGGCGGCGATCCCCTGTTCGGATCGCACATGTGGGACGGCTCCGCCGTGCCGATCGAGGAGAACCTTTCGATCGCCCAGGAGCTGCTCAAGGCCGCGGCCGCCGCCAAGATCATCCTCGAGGTGGAGATCGGCGTCGTCGGCGGCGAGGAGGACGGCGTCGAGGGCGCGATCGATGACAAGCTGTACACCACCCCGGAGGACTTCGAGAAGACGATCGACGCGCTCGGCCACGGCGAGCATGGCCAATACCTGCTGGCGGCGACGTTCGGCAACGTGCACGGCGTCTACAAGCCCGGCAACGTCAAGCTGCGCCCCGACATCCTCGACCAGGGCCAGCGGGTCGCGGCCGCCAAACTCGGATTGCCGGACGGCGCGAAGCCCTTCGACTTCGTGTTCCACGGCGGCTCGGGCTCGCTGAAGTCGGAGATCGAGGAGGCGCTGCGCTACGGCGTGGTGAAGATGAACGTCGACACCGACACCCAGTACGCGTTTACCCGCCCCGTCGCCGGCCACATGTTCGCCAACTACGACGGGGTGCTCAAGGTCGATGGCGAGGTGGGCAACAAGAAGGCCTACGACCCGCGCAGCTACCTGAAAAAGGCCGAGGCCTCGATGAGCGAGCGCGTCGTCGAGGCCTGCAATGACCTGCACTGCGCGGGCAAGTCGCTGGGCGCGTAGTTGCGATTTCGCCGCGAGTGCCCGGCTGGCGGGGCGCTCGGTACCGAGTGCCCGGCTGGCGGGGCGCTCGGCGCAAGGCACAAGGCGCTCGGCGCAAGGCCCAAGGCGCTCGGCGCAAGGCGCAAAAGCCTAGCCGCTGGGGGACTGGCAGACCTTCCACTGATCGTCGCGGAACTGCAGGTCCAGGCTGCGGGTGGAGCGGACCTGCGGGTCGTACGCCATGAAGGTGGTCACGTTCGCCTCGGCGTGCTGGCCGTTGACGACGACCTGGTCGATGCTGGCGATCACCGGATACTGCCTGGCCGCCGACACCCGGCGGTACGTCTCGTCCCAGCTGTGCTCGTCGTAATCCACGTATCCGTCGCGGGCGGCGCCGCAGGTCATGGCGCGCAGCGCCGCCAGGTCGCCGCGCTGCACGGCGACGTCGTACTGCGAGATGGTGTGCCGCACCTGATCCTCCTGCGACACGCTCGTGTGCTCGGTGCGGAGCAGCAGCACGGTGCCCAGGATGGCGATCGCCACCAGCGCCAGCACGATCACCACAATGGCCAGCACCCAGCCCCAGTTGAATTGTCGGGACGTCTGTAGCTTCGCCCCGAGGCGGGGTGGAATCGATTGCGGCACGGCGGCTTTCGCCGGCACGCCGAGCTGCGCGGTGGGCTCCGCCCCCGGCGGGGACGCGAACACCTCGGTGGCGGGTTCGGAGCCGGTCGCGATGATCGCGGTCTCCCGCGCGTCGAATCCCGGTGCGGTGAAGCGCCGTTCGGGCTGCTGACCGTCGCCTTGCGCCTCGGAATCGCCGCCCGGGTCGGGTCTGTTGATCACCACGGTCTCGGTCTCGGTGTCGTTCGGGATCAGCGGGTAGCCCTCGATCGCGTCGCCGCCGGCGTCCGCCGGCGGCTCGCCGCCGGTCGCGCCCCGCGCGTCGCGTGGGTCGAACCCCGGCCGCTTCGGCATGGCACCGCGATCGGGCTCGGGTGCATTCGGCATGGATGGCAGCTTAGCGACCCACGGTCGGTGTTGGGGTGCTGGCCGCGGCTCAAACGGCGTGGCTGCACAATGGAAACCATGACGCCGATGGGAGACCTGCTGGGACCCGATCCGATTCTGCTGCCGGGCGATACCGACGCCGAGGCGGAGCTGCTCGCCGGCGAAAACCCGACCATCGTCGCCGGCGCGCATCCGTCGGCCTCGGTGGCCTGGGCGGCGCTGGCCGAGGGGGCTCTGGCCGAGGACCAAGCGGTCGCCGCCTATGCGTACGCCCGCACGGGCTACCACCGCGGCCTGGACCAGCTGCGGCGCAACGGCTGGAAGGGCTTCGGTCCGGTGCCGTACGCCCACGAACCCAACCGGGGCTTCCTGCGGTGCGTGGCGGCGCTGGCGCGGGCCGCCGACGCGATCGGCGAGACCGACGAGTACCTGCGCTGCCTGGACCTGCTCGACGATTGCGACCCCGGGGCGCGCGCGGCGTTCGGCTTCTAGAAGGTCTCCGAACAGTCCGCGTCGCCGGGGCCCTCGATCTGGACGGTCGCGTGGTCCAGACCGCGGGCCGCCAGCACCGCGCGGGCGTCGTGTAGCACCCGGGACGAGTCCCCGGCACTCATCAGGTGCGCGGTGCACATGTCCTTGCCGGGGGACAGCGTCCACACGTGCAGGTCGTGCACCTCGGTCACCCCGTCGACGGCGCCCAGCGCCGAACGCAACTCGTCAACGTCGATGTGGGCTGGCGACGACTCCGAGAGGATGCGCAGCGCGTCACGGGCCAGCGCGATGGCCCGCGGCAGCACCCAGAGGGCGACCAGCACGGCGACCACCACGTCGGCGTACGGCCAGCGCGTAGTCACGGTGACGACGCCGGCGATCAGCACGCCCACGCTGCCGACGCTGTCGGCGACCACCTCCATGTAGGCGCCCTTGACGGCCAGGCTCTGCGACGAGTGGGAGCGCAGCAGCAGCGCCACCACGAGGTTGGCGACCAGGCCGGCCACCGCCACCACGATCATCGGCACGCCGGGGATGGCCGGGGTGTCCTTGAGCCGCTGGACCGCCTCCCAGAGGATGAACAGCGAGACCCCGACGAGCAGTCCGGCGTTGGCGACGGCCGTGAACACCTCGGCGCGATGCCAGCCGTAGGTGCGTGCGGGCGAGGAACTGCCGCGCCGTGCCAGGCTGACGGCGGCCAGCCCCATGAACACGGCCACCACGTCGGTCAGCATGTGGCCGGCGTCGGCCAGCAGCGCGATCGAGTTGATCAGCAGCGACGTGGTGAGTTCCACGACGAAGAAGGCCGCCAGGATCGCGGCGGCCGCCATCATGCGGGGGATCATCCGCGACGCGTCGGTCTCGGCGGGGGTGTGGTTGTGGCCGGCGCCCATGGCGTGAAATATATGCGCGGCTGCGCATATATGGCAAGCTTCAGACCCAGCGGCTCCAGAACCGGGTCAGCTGGTTGCCCCACGACACCAGTACGGGCGGTACCCCGAAGAAGTCGAAGAGCCACAGCACGAGCCCGAAGAACCACTGGTTGGCCGCCAGCAGCAGGAAGAGCAGCAGGAAGAAGCCCCACTGCTTGGCAGGCGCCACCGCGCGCTGCGTCTCGGGGCTCAGGTGCGGCTCCAGGGCGTCGTACCCGTCCAGGCCGGGAATCGGCAGCAGGTTTAGCACCAGCGCGGTGAGTTGAAGGAACCCCAGGAACGCCATGCCGGCCCACAGCACGGCGTGATTCGGGTCGTAGAACAGCCGGGTCGCCACCAGCAGCAACACCGCCAGCGCCAGGTTCGCCGCCGGGCCCGCCAGGCTGACCAGGGTGCGGCGCGCGGGCGGCATGAACCAGGTCCGCACGTACACCGCGGCGCCGGGCAGGCCGATCCCGCCCAGCGCGATGATCACCATCGGCAGGACGAGCGAGAGCGCGGGATGGCTGTAGCGCCGCGGGTCCAGGGTGAGGTAGCCGCGGACGGCGGCGTCGTGGTCGCCGAACCGCCAGGCGGTCACGGCGTGCCCGAATTCGTGTAGGCACAGCGACACCATCCAGCCGGCGATCACGAAGACGAACACCCCGACGTACGACAGCGGCCGGACGCTCGAGCCGGCGAGCCAGGCCAGCACGCCACCGAGGGCCGACGTGGCCACCAGGGCGAGGAAGACGGGGCTGGGGCGCGTCGAGTCGCGCCGGGCGGGCGGGTTCACCGGTCGAAACTATCGGACCAGCAGCCAGCCTTCGACGTTGCGGTAGAACGTCGAACGGCGGGCCGGGCGCGGCGCGGCGACCCCGTCGCGCACCACGGTGACACCGGTGCTGCCGAGCTGGGCGGCGCGGCCGGCGACCCAGGGGCGGCGCGCGCCGGAAACCCTCGCCCGCAGGCCCGGCACGGCCCGCGTCGGCTCGATGGACACCGCGCCGACGTCGCCGTCGAACAGCACGGCGTCGTCGACGACCGCCTCGCCGTGCAGGCGCCCGTCGCCGGCGGGCAGCCAGCGCGCGCGTCCAACGATCACCGAGCCTGTCTCGTCGCGCACCAGGGTCACCCGGCGGGCCGAGCCGCGCAGGGCCCGCCTCGCCGCTCGGCGCCCCGCGGGGAGCCGATAGATCCGGGTTGCGCGGGTGCGCCGCGGCGGCGCGAAGCCCACCTCGATGTCGAGCCGGCCGGCGCGCAGCAGATGGGTGAGCACCGCGGCCAGGTCGGCGTCGCCGCCGACCACCACCAGTCGCCGATACGGGCCGATCGCGGCCTCGACGTCGCCCGCAAGGGTCGGCAGGCCGCGCAACGGGGCCGGCGGCCGCCGCCCGCCGAACAGCAGCACCGCGCCGCTTGGAGTGTCCCGGCCGGTTTCCATGCGTTCCTCGCAACCTCCTGGCCTAAGCTGAATTGCCCGGCTCTCCCCCGCAAGCGGGAGGGGCCCCCACAGCGGGCCGCGGCGGCCCGCATCGTCGCCAGGCTAGGGTGGGTCACCGGCTGGACCACAATTAGCAGGCTTTAACACGTGGGATTAGGCGGGAGTACGTCATGCCGGCAATCGTCCTCATCGGCGCCCAGTGGGGCGACGAGGGCAAAGGTAAGGCCACTGACTTGCTCGGCGGCCGGGTGCAGTGGGTGGTGCGCTACCAGGGCGGCAACAACGCCGGCCACACCGTCGTCTTGCCGACGGGCGAGAACTTCGCGCTGCACCTGATCCCGTCCGGGGTGCTGACCCGCGGTGTCACCAACGTCATCGGCAACGGCGTCGTGGTGGACCCCGGGGTGCTGCTCGACGAGCTCAAGGGCCTCGAGGACCGCGGCGTGGACACCACCAAGCTGCTGATCTCGGCCGACGCGCACCTGCTGTTGCCCTACCACGTGGCCATCGATAAGGTCACCGAGCGCTACATGGGCAGCAAGAAGATCGGCACCACGGGCCGCGGCATCGGCCCGTGCTACCAGGACAAGATCGCCCGCATGGGGATCCGGGTCGCCGACGTGCTCGACCCCGAGCAGCTCACCCACAAGGTCGAGGCGGCCCTGGAACTGAAGAACCAGATCCTGGTCAAGATCTACAACCGCAAGGCGCTGGACCCGCACCAGGTCGTCGACGCCCTGCTGGAGCAGGCGGAGGGTTTCCGGCACCGCATCCGCGACACCCGGCTGCTGCTCAACTCCGCCCTCGAGGTGGGCGAGACGGTCCTGCTGGAAGGCTCCCAGGGCACCCTCCTCGACGTCGACCACGGCACGTATCCGTATGTGACCTCGTCGAATCCGACGGCCGGGGGCGCGGCCGTCGGGTCGGGGATCGGCCCCACCCGCATCACCACCGTGCTCGGGATCCTCAAGGCCTACACCACCCGCGTGGGCTCGGGGCCGTTCCCCACCGAGCTGTTCGACGAGAACGGCGAGTACCTGTCCAAGACGGGCGGCGAGTTCGGCGTCACCACCGGGCGGCGGCGCCGCTGCGGTTGGTTCGACGCCGTCATCGCCCGCTACGCCACCCGCGTCAACGGCATCACCGACTACTTCCTGACCAAGCTCGACGTGCTTTCCAGCCTCGAGACGGTGCCGATCTGCGTGGGGTACCGCATCGACGGCCAGCGCACCAACGACATGCCGATGACCCAGAGCGACCTGTCCCGGGCCGAACCCGTCTACGAGGAACTGCCCGGCTGGTGGGAGGACATCTCCGCCGCGCGCGAGTTCGGCGACCTGCCCGCCAAGGCCCGCGACTACGTGTTGCGGCTGGAAGAGCTTGCCGGGGCGCATGTCTCGTGCATCGGGGTGGGCCCCGGGCGCGAGCAGACGATCGTGCGCCGCGACGTCCTGGCGGTGCGCGCGTGACCGACTCGGATCCCGAGGGCGATCCCCAGGAAGTCGACCCCGACTACGAGCGGCACGGCGGATTCCCGGAGTACGGCCCGGCCAGCCCCGGTCCGGGCTTCGGGCGGTTCGTGACCGCCATGCGCCGGCTGCAGGACCTCGCCGTGTCCGCCGACCCCGGGGACGACGTCTGGGAGGACGCGGCCGGGCGGGTCGCGGACCTCGTCGAGCTGCTCGGCCCGTTCGAGGCGGAGGAGGGCAAGGCGCCGGCGGGGCGGACGCCCGATCTGCCGGGCATGGGCAGCCTGATGCTGCCGCCGTGGACGCTGACGCGCCACGCGCCCGACGGTGTGGAAATGACGGGCAGTTTCAGCCGGTTCCATGTCGGGGGCAACCACGCCGTGCACGGCGGCGTGCTGCCGCTGCTGTTCGACCACATGTTCGGGATGATCTCGCACGCCGCCGGCCGGCCGATCAGCCGCACGGCGTTCCTACACGTCGACTACCGCAAGGTCACCCCCATCGACGCGCCGTTGTCGGTGCGGGGCCGCGTGACCCGCACCGAGGGCCGCAAGGCGTTCGTCGCCGCCGAACTCCTCGACGCCGACAACACCGTGCTGGCCGAGGGGCACGGCCTGATGGTGCGGCTGCTGCCCGGTCAGCCCTGACCCGCCTGGCGCCGACCTATCCTTGAGCTCGTGACCGACGGCCCCAGCGAACCACAGCACGAGCTCCCCGCCGACCAACCGCAACCCGCGGCCGGCGGGCCCCGGGTGATGCTGCTCGGCGGCGGCGGCGAGCTGAGCCGGGAGCTGGCGATCGCGCTGCGGCGCCTCGGCGCGACGGTGATCGCCGCCGAGGAGCGCCCCGGCGCCCCCGCGCACCGGGTCGCCGACGAGGCCCTGGTGGTACCGCTGACCGACGGCGACGAACTGACCCGGGCGGTGCAGCACGTGCACCCGCACTACGTCGTGACCGCCACCCGCGCGGTGGCCGTCGACGCCCTGGAACGGCTGGCGAGAGGGCCCGCGGAACTGGTCCCGAACGCCCGCAGCGTGCGGCTCACCGGCGACCGGGAAGGCCTGCGCCGGCTGGCCGCCGACGAGTTGGGCCTGCCCACCGCGCCGTTCTGGTTCGTCGGTTCGGCCGACGAGTTGGAGGCGGTCGGCAGCCACGCCGGTTACCCGCTGCTGGTCCGGCCGGCGGCCGGCCCGGGGCGGTCGGTGGTCGCCGGTCCGGGGGACATCCCGGCCGCCTGGCAGCGGGCGGGCACGCGCCGGGTGCTGGCCGAGACGGTGGTGGAGGTGGAGTTCGCCGTCACCCTGCTGTTGGTGCGCACCGAGGGCCCGCACGGCCCGGTGATCGACTTCTGTTCGCCGATCGGCCACGACGACGGGGACGCACCGGAATCGTGGCAGCCGC
The DNA here is from genome assembly GCF_036409085.1 of Mycobacterium sp. 050134. Taxonomy (NCBI): domain Bacteria; kingdom Bacillati; phylum Actinomycetota; class Actinomycetes; order Mycobacteriales; family Mycobacteriaceae; genus Mycobacterium; species Mycobacterium sp. 050134. Next base: position 35,030 of record NZ_JAZGLV010000017.1, on the reverse strand, counting down.
AGCAGATGAGCGCGGCCGCGATGGATTCGGCCCGCTCGATCGCAGCCCGGATCGTCAAGGCGCTCGGTGGCCGCGGGGTCTTCGGCGTCGAGCTGATGGTCAACGGCGACGAGGTGTACTTCGCCGACGTCAGCGCGCGCCCGCGGGGGAGCGCCTGGGTGACCGTGCGCAGCCAGCGGCTGTCGGCGTTCGAGCTCCAGGCCCGCGCCATCCTGGGGCTGCCGGCGGACACCATGATGATCTCCCCCGGGGCAGCCCGCGCGATCGTCGCGGCATCCGGCGGGCCACCGCCCGCCGCCGCTCTCGCCGCGGCGCTGGCCGTGCCCGAAACCGACCTGCGCCTGTTCGGCCCCTCGTCCGGCAAGCTGGGCGTCGCACTGGCCACCGCGCCGGAGGTGGGGGCCGCGCGCGACCGCGCCCGACAGGCCGCGGCGGCGCTGAATGTGCCAGACTTTCGCGGATGAGCTACGCGGGAGACATCACGCCGCTGCAGGCGTGGAAGCTACTCAGCGACAACCCGAACGCCGTGCTGGTCGACGTCCGCACCGACGCCGAGTGGCGGTTCGTCGGGGTGCCCGACCTGTCCAGCCTCGGCCGCGACGTGGTGTTCATCGAGTGGAACACCGGCAACGGCGCGTACAACGAGCGGTTCGCCGACGAACTCAAGAACCAGGTCCCGCCCGCGGCGCCGGATTCGGAGCGGCCGGTGATCTTCCTGTGTCGCTCGGGTAACCGGTCCATCGGCGCCGCCGAGGTCGCGACGCAGCTCGGCATCACCCCGGCGTTCAACGTGCTCGACGGCTTCGAGGGTCATCTCGACGCGCACGGGCACCGCGGTGAAACGGGTTGGCGCGCAATCGGTTTACCATGGAGACAGGGATGAGACAGGGATGACGGACCGCTCGGTCCGGACCCCCAGGGCGCTGCCCGACGGCGTCAGCCAGGCCACCATCGGGGTGCGCGGGGGGCTGTTGCGCTCGGAGTTCGAAGAGACCGCCGAGGCGATGTTCTTGACCTCGGGGTATGTCTACGAGTCGGCGGCGACGGCGGAGCGGGCGTTCACCGGCGAGCTGGATCGATACGTCTACTCGCGCTACGGCAATCCGACCGTGACGATGTTCGAGGAACGGCTGCGCCTCATCGAGGGCGCGCCCGCGGCGTTCGCCACCGCGAGCGGCATGGCGGCGGTCTTCACCGCGCTGGGCGCGCTGCTGGCCGCCGGCGACCGGCTGGTCGCCGCGCGCAGCCTGTTCGGATCCTGCTTCGTGGTGTGCAACGAGATCCTGCCGCGCTGGGGCGTGGAGACCGTCTTCGTCGACGGCGACGACCTCGCGCAGTGGGAGGCGGCGCTTTCCAACTCCTCCAGGCCCACCCGGGCAGTGTTCTTCGAGACGCCGTCGAACCCGATGCAGTCGTTGGTCGACATCGCCGCGGTCACCGAGATGTCGCACGCCGCCGGCGCAAAGGTGGTGCTGGACAACGTCTTCGCCACGCCGCTGCTGCAGCGGGGCCTCCCGCTCGGGGTTGACGTGGTGGTGTACTCGGGCACCAAGCACATCGACGGCCAGGGCCGGGTGCTCGGCGGCGCCATTCTCGGCGACAAGGAGTACATTGACGGCCCGGTGCAGAAGCTGATGCGGCACACGGGGCCGGCGCTGAGCGCCTTCAATGCCTGGGTGTTACTGAAAGGGCTCGAGACGCTGGCGATCCGGGTTGACCACTGCAACTCCTCGGCCCACCGGATCGCCGAATTCCTGGAGGGCCACCCGGCGGTTGGCTGGGTGCGCTACCCGTACCTGCCGTCCCACCCGCAATACGACCTGGCCAGGCGGCAGATGTCGGGGGGCGGGACGGTGATCACCTTCGGGCTCGACTGCCCCGAAAGCGCCGCCAAGGGGCGGGCTTTCGACGTGCTGGACAAGCTGCGCCTGATCGACATCTCCAACAACCTCGGCGACGCCAAATCGCTCGTCACGCATCCCGCGACCACCACACACCGGGCGATGGGACCGGAGGGGCGCGCGGCGATCGGGCTCGGCGACAACGTGGTTCGCATCTCGGTGGGCCTGGAGGGCACCGACGACCTGATCGCGGACATCGACCAGGCTTTGGGCTAGCCGGCCTGCTTCTCGGCCGCTTCGATACGTTCGACGGCCGCCAGCGTGCCCTCCTGCGCCTGCCGTTCCACCCAGTCCACCACGGGTCGCGCGTACATCATCTGGCTGGTGATGGCCATCTGGCCGCGGGTCCGACCCAAAAATGAGATGCCCCAGGCGAACATGGCGGCGATGCGGTTGCGGTGGCCGATCAGGTAGTAGAGGTGCAGCAGCAGCCACGCCAGCCAGGCGATGAAGCCGCCGAACTCCAGCTTGCCGACCTTCGCCACGGCGCTGTAGCGCGAGATCAGGGCCATGCTGCCCTTGTCGAAGTATTTGAACGGCTCGCGGGTGGCCGGGTCGTCGTGGCCCTTCACCGCGTTCTTGATCTGCGTCGTGGCGTAGCGCGCGCCCTGGATCGCGCCCTGGGCCATTCCCGGCACGCCGGGCACCGACATGAGGTCGCCGACGACGAACACGTAGGGGTGGCCCTTGACGGTGAGGTCGGGCTCGACGATCACCCGCCCGGCGCGATCGGTCTGGGTCCCGTCGGACTGATCGGCGACCATCTTGCCCAGGCCGCTGGCCTGCACGCCGGCGGCCCACACCTTGCACGCGCACTCGATGCGGCGCTCGCTACCGTCCTTTTCCTTCACCGTGATGCCCAGGTAGTCGACCGCGGTCACCATGGCGTTGAGCTGGATCTCGACGTCCATCTTCTCCAGCCGCCGTTTCGCCTTGAGGCCCAGGTTCTCGCCCATCGGCGGCAGCACGGCGGGCGCCGCGTCGAGCAGGATGACCCGGCATTCGCTGGGCGTGATCGTCCGGAACGCCCCGGCCAGCGTGCGCTCGGCCAGCTGGACGATCTCGCCGGCCAGCTCGACACCGGTCGGACCGGCGCCCACCACGACGAAGGTCAGACGGCGGTGCCGCTCGTCCGGGTCGGTGGCGACCTCGGCGGCCTCGAACGCGCCGAGGATGCGGGCCCGCAGCTCCAGCGCGTCGTCGACGCTCTTCATGCCCGGCGCGAAGGCGGCGTACTCGTCGTGGCCGAAGTAGGACTGCTGCGCGCCCGCCGCCAGGATCAAGCTGTCGAAGGGCGTCACCGTCTGCATGCCCATCAGGTGGGAGGTGACGGTCTTGGCGGTCAGGTCGATCTCGCTGACCTCGCCCCACAGCACCCGCACGTTCTTCTGCCGGCGCAGGATCAGCCGGGTGGTCGGCGCGATGTCGCCCTCGGACAGGATCCCGGTGGCCACCTGGTAGAGCAACGGCTGGAAGAGGTGGGTGGTGGTCCGGGAGATCAGGGTGACGTCGACGTCCGTGCGCTTCAACGACTTGGCCGCGTTCAGCCCCCCGAACCCGCTTCCGATGATGACCACGCGATGACGCGACATAGCTGTCCCTTCTGCGTCTCACAGTTCCGGCGGCGCATCTAACACCGTACGGCTGCGGCGCGGGAACGTCGCGGGTTCACCTCAGGTGAGGAGTTTCGTCCCTACCGACGCCCGGCCGCGGCGTGGTCGAATGGCACCGCTCGACCACACCTACCGATGGAGACGACCCATGAGCATGCCGGTGATCCGCACCGCGAAGGAGCGGCCTCAACGGAGGGGGCTTCGTGACGGATGACGCTGGGCCGGACGGGCTGGAGGAGCGGGAGCGGGCCCTGGAAAAGCGGGAGTTGCTCGCCGAGGAGCGGGACCGGATCGCCGACGAGCGGGACCGGATCGCCGACGAGCGCGAGCAAGCGGCGGATGTGCGGGAGGCGAGGGCGGACGAGCGCGAGGGCGCCGTCGCGCAGCGCGAACGTGATCGGCTGCGGCGGGCCGAAGAGGGGGCGGAGCGGGCCCGCGCCGGCGGCGCGCGCGAACAGGCCGAGATCCGGCGCCAGATGGCGGAAAGCAAACGCCGCGGCGCCGGAGAAGAATCCGGGCCCGGCGGGCCGGCCTAGAACGGCCAGGTGCCGGCGTTGGTCTTGTACTTGCCGTTGAGCGCGGTGCAGAAGTCGTCGGCGGTGCCGGCGAGCAGGATGTAGTAGGCCTCGCCGCCCTGACGACTGGAGTACGAGTTGGGGGTGGTCCAGCCGCTGTTGCACATCGCGGTGTCCGAGCCTGCGCTGGGCCTGCGCCAGTTGGTCCTGGCGCAGCCGGCCAAGGCGTCGACGTTCGGGGTGGCGGTCTTGGCCGCGACCAGCATCGCGCCGCCCCACAACCCATCGTTGCGGCGGTAGGCGCGCGCACCGAAACCGGCGTTGTTGGTCTGGCACGCCAGCGCCCGCTTGAGCAACCCGAACGGCGCGGCCAGCTGCGGGTTGGCCACCGCCGCGGCGGCCGTGATGAATTGCGCGGCGTCGGAGCCGTCCACCTCCTGCACGTCGGCTCTGCCCAGGCCGGTCAGCTGCTGGGCGATGCCGGAGTTGTTGCCGCCGCCGATGATCGGGCCGCCGGCGCCAGTCGTCATCGCGGGCAACGTGACGGGGTCGGCGCCCGCGGCGGGGATCGCCACGGTGGCCCCGGCGACCAGAACGGCCACGAGAACGACGACGCGGTGCGCGGCGGATCTCACTGATCTCACTGATCTCATGGTCTACCTCCCAGCAGGTATGCATACCCGGCGCGATGGCCGTCGGCAACCAGCGAATTGAGCACGTAGCGGGTCTGCAGCGCGACGTAATCGTCGACGGTGTGCGCCGACGAAATGCCAGTGCTTGAGTGCCCACCCGTGGGCGAGCAGCACGATGTCGAACATCGTGGCGTCCACGTCGACGTCGCGGAACGCCCCGCCGGCGACGCCGACCTCGATCACCGCGCGCGGTCCCACCGGCCGTCACGCTCGGCGGTGTATTCCAGTCGCAAGGCCACTTCGGACTCCTCAGCGGAAGGCGTCGCTACCGGTGATCGCCTGGCCGAGGACGAGCTGGTGCATCTCGGGGGTGCCCTCATAGGTCAGCACGGATTCCAGGTTTACCATGTGCCGGATCACCGGGTACTCCAGCGATATCCCGTTGCCGCCCAAGATGGTTCGGGCGGTGCGGCAGATCTCGAGCGCCTCGCGGGTGTTGTTGAGCTTGCCGAAGCTCACCTGTTCGGGACGCAGGCCCGGGCCGTCCTTGAGGCGACCGAGGTGCAGCGCCAGCAGTTGCCCTTTGTGCAGCTCGACGGCCATGTCGACGAGCTTGGCCTGGGTCAGCTGGAATCCGGCGATCGGCCGGCCGAATTGCGTGCGCTGGGTGGCGTAGTCGAGCGCGGCCTGCCAGGCCGAGCGTGCCGCGCCCATCGAGCCCCAGATGATGCCGTACCGCGCCTCCGACAGGCAGGAGAGCGGCCCCCGGAGGCCCTTCGCGTCCGGCAGCATCGCGTCGCCGGGCAGCCGCACGTCGTCGAGCACCAGCTCGCTGGTGATCGACGCCCGCAGGGAGAGCTTGTGGTGGATGGTGTTGGCGGTGAACCCCGTGGCGTCGGTGGGCACGACGAAGCCGCGGATGCCGTCGTCGGTGGCCGCCCACACGACCGCGACGTCGGCGACCGATCCGTTGGTGATCCACATCTTGCGGCCGGTGATCACCCAGTCCGAGCCGTCGCGCCGGGCACGGGTTTTCATCGCGGCGGGGTCGGAGCCGGCGTCGGGTTCGGTCAGGCCGAAACAGCCGAGCAGCTCGCCCGCGGCCATGCCGGGCAGCCACCGCTGCTTCTGTTCCTCGGAACCGAACCGCCAGATGGCGAACATCGCCAGCGATCCCTGCACCGAGACCATCGACCGCACGCCGGAGTCGGCGGCCTCCAGCTCGGTGCAGGCCAGGCCGTAGTGCACGGCCGACGCCCCGCCGCAGCCGTAGCCGTGCAGGTGCATGCCGAGCAGGCCCAGTTGCCCGAACTGCTTGGCGAGCTCGCGGACCGGCAGGTCGCCGATCTCGAACCACTCGGCGACGTACGGGGTGACGTGCTCGGCGCAGAACTTCCGAACGGTGTCCCGCACCGCGCGTTCGTCGTCCGAGAGCGACGCGTCGAGGCCCAGGGGGTCGTTGCGGTCGAAGGCGGGGGGTGCGTCAGTGCTCATGGCTGCCAGCCTGCCACTAACCGGCCATCGTGAGGCCGCCGCTCACGCTGATCACCTGACCGGTGATGAACGACGCGGCGTCGGAGGCGAGGACCAGCACCGGGGCGGCGACCTCCTCGACTCCCCTGTCGGCGAACCCCAGCGCGATCGCCCTGCCGATCCCCGATCCCGCCCCGGTGACCCCGGCGACCCTGCCCCGTGAATGGTCGTTCGTTGCCGACGCATCTAGGTTCACCGCCGCGGCGGGGTCAACCGGCCGACCCGGCCGGTACTCTCGCTGCATGCGGAGGCACCCGAGGCCGGCCTGGCTCGCCGTGGACGTCGTCTGTGTGCTGGTGTTCTGCGCGGTCGGCCGCCGCAGCCACGCCGAAGGGCTCAGCGTGCCGGGCGTCGCGGCGACGGCGTGGCCGTTCCTGTCCGGGACCGTCGTGGGATGGCTGGCGTCCCGCGCCTGGCAGCGGCCCACCGCGGTGGCGCCCACCGGGGTGGTGGTCTGGCTGTGCACCGTGGTGGTAGGCATGCTGCTACGCAAAGCGAGTTCGGCGGGCGTGGCGGCCAGTTTCGTGGTCGTGGCGGCGTCGGTGACCGCGGTGTTGCTGCTGGGCTGGCGGGCGCTCGCCGGCCTGGCCCTGCGCCGCCGGGCCGGTTCCTGACGAGCGATGGCACCGGCCGGCGGCAGCTGGGACCCCGCCACCGGGGTCGGTGTGACCGCCACGTTCGGCGCGGCGGCCAGGGCCGTGGCCACCGACAAGGGGTTGCTGGACGATCCGTTCGCCGAACCGTTGGTACGCGCCGCCGGGGTGCCGTACTTCGCCGGGCTCATCGAGGACCGGCGGGGCGAAGCGGGCGAACCCGCCAACCCGGTCACGGCCGGGCTCATGGACATCCTCGCCGCGTACACCCGCTACCTGGACGGCTTCCTGGCCGACGCCGCGCGGGCGGGCATTCGTCAGGTGGTGATCCTGGCGTCCGGCCTGGACACCCGGCCGCACCGGTTGTGGTGGCCGCCGGGGACGACGGTGTACGAGATCGACCGGCCCCAGGTGCTGGATTTCAAGTCGGAGTGGCTCCGTCAACTGGGGGCGACGCCGGCGGCGAACCGGTGCGCGGTCGGGGTCGACCTTCGCCGGGATTGGCCGGCGGCGCTGCGGCGGGTCGGGTTCGATGCCGCCCAACCCACGGCGTGGGTCGCCGAACAGCTGCTCGTGGGTTACCTGCCGCCGGACGCGCAAAACCGGCTGGTGAGAGCGGTGAGCGAGTCGAGCTGCTCCGGCAGCCGATTCGCCGCCGACCACATGCCCACCTGGACCCCCAGGCAGCTGGACGCGGGGCGGGCCTTCGTCGACGCCTGGCGCCGCCACGGGCTCGACGTCGACCTGGCCAGCCTGACTTACCCCGGTGAATACCGCTACGTGCCGGACGATCTCGCGTCCCGCGGCTGGGAGACGGCCGAGCGGAACGTCGTCGATCTGCTCACCGAGATGGGTGTACCCGGGTTGTGGCGGGGCGGCCCCGACGAGCTGGCGGTCGTCCCCGGTTATGTCACCGCGGTGAAGGTGTAGCGCGAGTAACTTCAGTAAGTTAATGTTTAATTTACTGAATTACCTGGGTGCCATCTCGGAGGACCGCTCATGCTGGCTGCGTTGGCCCGGATGGCGCTCGCCACGCCGAGGCGGGTCATCGCCGCCGCGATCCTCGTCATGGGCGCCGCCGCCGTGTTCGGCATCCCCGCCGTCCAGAGTCTCTCGGGGGGCGGTTTCCTGGATCCAACGTCCGAGTCCGCCCAGGCCTCTGCGCTTCTCGCGGACAAGTTCCATCAGGGCGGCCTGGACCTGGTGTTCCTGGTGAGCTCGGATAGCGGCGAGGCGGCGCGATCGGTGGGCACCGACATCGTTCGAGAACTGCGACAGTCGCCGTCCGTGGCGCTGGTGGTGTCCCCGTGGGACTCCCCGCAGCCCGATCCGGGTCTGGTGAGTGCAAATCGGAAGTCGTCGATAATCGTCGCCGCGCTCAACGGCGGCGAGAACGACGCCCCCAGGCATGCGCAGGCGCTGGCCGACCGGCTCGCACGGGACCGCGACGGCGTCACCGTGCGGGCGGGCGGCACCGCCATGCTCTATGCGGACATCAACCACCAGACCGAAAAAGACCTGGTGCGAATGGAAGCCATCGCGGTACCGGTGAGTTTCGCTGCGCTGGTGTGGGTTTTCGGCGGGATGCTCGCCGCGGCGGTGCCCATGGCCGTCGGCGGATTCGCGATCCTGGGCTCGCTCGCCCTGTTGCGCGCGCTCTCGTATGTCACGAACGTGTCCGTGTTCGCGTTGAATGTGGCCGCCGCGTTGGGATTGGCGCTGGCGATCGACTACACGCTGTTGATCATCAACCGCTATCGCGAGGAGTTGGGCGGCGGCCGGTGCGGTGCCGATGCTCTCGTGGCGACGATGACGAAAGCCGGACGCACCGTGCTGTTTTCGGCGCTGACGGTCGCGCTTTCCCTGTCCGGACTGGTGTTGTTCCCGATGCCCTTCCTAAGGTCCTTCGCCTACGCCGGGGTCGCTGTGGTGGGTTTTGCCGCGCTCGCCGCCGTGGTGCTCGCACCGGCCATGATCGCGATCCTGGGCGACCGGCTGGACGCGCTGCACGTGCGGCGCCTCCGCCGCCGTCCCGTGCGGCCGCCCGGCGTCGAGCACACCTTCTGGTACCGCATTGCGAGGCTGGCCATGCGCCACGCCATCCCGACGGGCCTGGCCGTCGTCGGACTGCTCTTGCTGCTGGGGGCGCCGTTCCTCGGCGTGCGGTGGGGCAACCCCGACGACAGGGTATTGCCGGCATCCACGTCGGCGCGAGCGGTGAGCGAGCGGGTCCGCTCCGACTTCGCGAAAGACTCACAGACCAGGGTGACGATCGTCGTTCCGCGCATCGGCGAAATGGCGGCGGCGGACCTCGGCGACTACGCGGCGCGGTTGTCTCGAGTGCCCGGCGTGACGGCGGTGTCGTCGCCGACCGGGAATTTCGTCGCGGGGCAACGCCTGGGGCCGCCGTCGGCGCCCGCCGGAATGGCCGACGGCAGCGCTTATCTGACGGTGGACAGCACGGCGCCGCTGTACTCCCGGGCGTCCGAGGATCAGTTGGCCCGCCTGCACGCGATCCCGCCGCCCGGCGGCCAGCGCGTCCTGATGACAGGGCTGGCCCAGACGAACCGCGACTGCATCAACGGGATCGTGTCTCGGTTGCCGCTGGTCTTCGGCTGCATCGTGACGGTCACGCTGGTGTTGTTGTTCTCCCTGACCGGCAGCGTGATCCTGCCTATCAAGGCGGTGCTGCTCAACATCCTGTCGCTAACGGCGGCGTTCGGCGCGCTGGTGTGGATCTTCCAGGACGGGCATCTCGGGGCGCTGGGCACCACGCCCAACGGCACTTTGGTCATCAACATCCCGGTGCTGATGTTCTGCATCGCGTTCGGGCTGTCGATGGACTACGAGGTCTTCCTACTCGCCCGGATCCGCGAATACTGGCTGGAAGCCGCGACGGGGAGCGACAACGACGAGAGCATCGCGCTGGGCCTGGCGCGCACGGGGCGGGTGATCACCGCGGCGGCGTTGTTGATGTCGATCTCGTTCGCTGCCCTGCTGTCCGCCGGGGTGTCGTTCATGCGGATGTTCGGGGTGGGCCTGACCCTCGCGGTGCTGGCGGACGCCACGCTCGTGCGGATGCTGCTGGTGCCGGCCTTCATGCATCTCTTCGGCGCGCTGAACTGGTGGGCGCCGCGACCTCTGGCGCGACTGCACCGGCGGATGGCCGCCGGGGAGGCGGGTTGGGCGCCCTTGCCGGAATGCGCCGGCGCCGCGGGCGTTGAATCGTGGCGTGACCCTTGACCGGCTGCGCTTCATGTCGGCCACCCATGACGATCCGCTGGCGCAGCCGTTGCTGGCCGAGCTGGCCATCGAGTACGCCGAGCGATACGGCGGCACCGCGAGCGCTCACCTGGCCTGGCTTCCGGTGTCCAGGGCGGAATTGGCGCCGCCTGGCGGCGGGCTGCTGATCGGCGTCGTGGCGGACGTGCCGGTGACCGGTGGCGCTTTCCTGCGCTATGACGCCGAAACCGCGGAACTCAAGCGGATCTGGACCGACCGCGCGCATCGCCGCCGCGGGTACGCCAGGGCGCTGCTGGCCGCGCTCGAGGCCGAGGCCGCCGCGCGCGGATACCGCAGGCTGTATCTGATCACCGGCAACCGCCAACCGGAGGCTGCGGCGCTATACGACGCGACCGGATACACCCGCGTGCCCGCCGATCCGATCCCCGACTGGGGCCCGTTCCGGCCGATCGCGTTCGAAAAGTGGCTGGCGTCAAAGCCTCAGTGACCGCGTGGGGCGTACATGATCACCGCCACCCCCAGCAGGCAGACCGCGGCCCCGAGGACGTCCCAGCGATCGGGCCGGAAGCCGTCGAAAACCACCCCCCATAGCAACGAGCCCGCGACGAACGCGCCGCCGTAGGCGGCGAGGATCCGCCCGAAGTGTGCGTCGGGCTGCAGGGTGGCGACGAAGCCGTAGGCGCCCAGCGCGACGATCCCCGGCCCCACCCACACCCAGCCGCGGTGTTCGCGGACGCCCTGCCACACCAGCCACGCCCCGCCGATCTCGAGGACCGCCGCCAGCGCGAATAACGCGATTGACTTGGCAACGGTCATCGGCGTTTTCGATCGAGGGGGCCGCCGACGGGCGTCCGCGTCACGCGCACCCGGCCAGCGCGATGGCGGCCTCCGTTGCCTCGCGGATCGGGCCGCGCCAGACGTCGCCGTGGCCGGGCAACAAGACCTCGGTGTCCAGGAGGGCCAGCGCGTTCAGGCTGCGCAGGCAGGCCTGCTGGCTGTGGCTGAACATCGCGGGCAGCAGCTGGGGGCCGCCGCGGCGCAGCAGCGGGTGACCGGTGATCAGCGCGTCGCCGCTGACCAGCACACCGTCGACCACGTACGAGCAGTGCCCGCCGGTGTGCCCAGGCGTGGGCACGGCCATGGGCCGGCCGGGCAGGCCGGCGGCGATCTCGGCGGTCAGCGGCCGCGTGGTGGGGATGCCGTCGCGGATCAGGCCGCCGCTGCGCGCGACGTGCACGGTCCACACCGCCCAGCGCGGACGCCAAACGCGCAGCGCCACACCGACGGGCGAGACCTGCTCCAGATACTCGCGCTTGGCGTGACCGACTTCGTCGGCGTGGCAGTAGACGTCGGTGCCGTGCTCGCGGGCGAACCAGATCGCCGAGCCTAGGTGGTCGATGTGTGCGTGCGTCAGCAGGATGGCGCGGACGTCGCTGGGCTGGTAGCCGAGTTTCCTCAGCGAGTCCAGGACGTCCTCGCGGTCGCCGGGGTAGCCGGCGTCGATCAGCATGACGCCGGTGTCGTCGGCGACCAGCGTCCAGTTGACGGCGTGGCCTACGGCGAGGTGCACCGCGTCGGTGACCTGGATGAGGGTCGGGGTGGGTCCCATGCCCGCGAGTGTAGGAGCGATCGCGAGCGCGGCGGAGCCGGGCGTGGCGGGTCGCGACGGTGAGGTGGGGAGCGATCGCGGCGGGTCGCGACCGCGAGTGTAGGGCTCCGGCCGGAGGAGTAGAAATAACTCGTGGCTGAGTTGAAACTGGGATACAAAGCGTCCGCCGAACAATTCGCGCCGCGTGAACTCGTTGAGCTGGCCGTTGCCGCCGAGGGACACGGAATGGACAGCGCCACCGTCAGCGACCATTTCCAGCCCTGGCGGCACGAGGGCGGGCACGCGCCCTTCTCGCTGGCGTGGATGACCGCCGTCGGCGAGCGCACGCGGCGGTTGCAGCTGGGCACGTCCGTGCTGACTCCGACGTTCCGGTACAACCCCGCCGTCATCGCGCAGGCGTTCGCGACCATGGGGTGCCTGTATCCGGGCCGGATCTTCCTGGGCGTGGGCACCGGGGAGTCGCTCAACGAGATCGCCACGGGCTACGAGGGCGAATGGCCGGAGTTCAAAGAGCGCTACGCCCGCCTGCGCGAATCGGTGCGACTGATGCGCGAGCTGTGGCTGGGCGACCGGGTGGATTTCGAGGGCGAGTACTACCACACCAAGGGCGCCTCGATCTACGACGTGCCCGAGGGTGGCATCCCGATCTACATTGCCGCCGGGGGACCGCAGGTCGCCAAGTACGCCGGCCGCGCGGGTGACGGATTCATCTGCACCTCCGGCAAGGGCGAGGAGCTCTACAAGGACAAGCTCATCCCCGCCATGAAGGAGGGCGCGGAGGCGGCGGGCAAGAACGCGGAAGACATCGACCGGATGATCGAGATCAAGATCTCCTACGACACCGACCCGGAGCTGGCGCTGGAGAACACCCGCTTCTGGGCGCCGCTGTCGTTGACCGCCGAACAGAAGACCAGCATTCACGACCCGCTCGAAATGGAGAAGGCGGCCGACGAGCTGCCGATCGAGCAGGTGGCCAAGCGTTGGATCGTGGCCTCGGACCCCGACGAGGCGGTCGAGAAGGTCAAGGACTACGTCGACTGGGGCCTCAACCACCTGGTGTTCCACGCGCCCGGCCACGATCAGCGCCGGTTCCTGGAGCTCTTTGAAAAGGACCTGGCGCCGCGGCTGCGGCGGCTGGCCTGAGAGGCGCACGAGTGGCCCCCGGTTCCGCGACGGCGATCTACATTGCCGCCCCCGAGGCGGAGACCGGCAAGTCGACGATCGCGCTCGGCCTCTTGCACAAGCTGACCGCGACCGTCGCCAAAGTCGGTGTGTTCCGGCCCATTACGCGTGCCGCCCGTGCAGGCGAGCGCGATTACATCCTGGAGCTGCTGCTGGGCCACACAACCGCGGGCCTGCCCTACGAGCAGTGCCTCGGTGTCACCTACCAGCAGCTGTACGCCGACAGTGACGCCGCGATCGCCAGCATCGTCGACTCCTACCACGCGATGGCGGACGCCTGCGACGTCGTGGTGATCGTCGGCAGCGACTACACCGACGTCGCCCGGCCGGCGGAGCTCTCGGTCAACGCCCGCATCGCGGTCAACCTCGGCGCGCCGGTGCTGCTCACGGTCAGCGGGAAGGGTCGCACGCCGGAGGAGGTCGCCCGCGTCGTCGAAGTGTGTCTCGCCGAGATATCCGCCCAGCGGGCCCATACCGCGGCAGTGGTGGCCAACCGGTGCGCGCCCGGCGATCTGGACGACATCCGCAAAGAGCTGGCCGAGGCGCTGAGCGGGCTTCCGCAACGCAGGTACGTGCTGCCCGAGGAGCCGCTACTCTCGGCGCCGACGGTCGCCGAACTGGAGCGGGCGCTGCAGGGCACGCCGGTCAGCGGCGAGGCGTCGCTGCGCGAGCGGGAGGTCACCGGGATACTGGTCGCCGGGATGACCGCCGACCACGTTCTGGAGCGGCTGGCCGACGGCATGGCGGTCATCACACCCGGAGATCGCTCCGACGTGGTGCTGGCGGTCGCGAGCGCCCATGCGGCCGAAGGCTTTCCGTCGTTGTCATGCCTCGTGCTGAACGGGGGCTTCGAGCTGCACCCGTCCATTGCGGCCCTGGTGGCCGGCCTGCGCCTGCGGCTGCCGATAGTCGCGACCGCGCTGGGCACCTACGACACCGCCGGTGCGGCCGCCGCGGCCCGCGGCCGCGTGACCGCGACGTCGCAACGCAAGATCGACACCGCGCTCGCGCTGATGGACCACCATGTCGACGTCTCGGAGTTGTTGGCGCAGCTCGCGATTCCGATTCCCTCGGTGACCACGCCGCAGATGTTCATCCACCGGCTGACGCTGCAGGCCCGATCGGACCGCAAGCGCATCGTCCTGCCCGAGGGGGACGACGACCGCATCCTCAAGTCGGCCGGGCGCGTGCTGCAGCGCCGCGTCGCCGACCTGACGATCCTGGGCGACGAGGCCCGAATCCGGCAGCGCTGCGGGGAACTCGGTGTGGACCTGCAAGGCGCGAGGCTCATCGACCCGCTCGCCAGCGAGCTGCGGGGGCGGTTCGCCGAGCAATACGCCGAACTACGCAAGGCGAAGGGCGTCACCGTCGAGCATGCTCGCGAGATCATGCGAGATGCAACGTATTTCGGCACAATGCTGGTGTATAACGACATGGTCGACGGCATGGTGTCCGGCGCCGCGCACACCACCGCGCACACCGTGCGGCCGGCGTTCGAGATCATCAAGACGGTTCCCGACGTCTCCACCGTCTCGAGCATCTTCTTGATGTGCCTGCCCGACCGGGTGCTGGCGTACGGTGACTGCGCGATCATCCCCAACCCGACGCCGGAACAGCTCGCCGACATCGCGATCAGCTCGGCGCGCACCGCGGCGCGATTCGGGATCGAGCCGCGGGTGGCCATGCTGTCGTACTCGACCGGAGATTCCGGCACCGGCGCGGATGTCGACAAGGTCAGGAGGGCAACGGAATTGGTGCGCCAGCGCGACCCCCAACTGCTGGTCGAAGGCCCGATCCAATACGACGCCGCGATCGAGCCGTCCGTCGCGGCCACCAAACTGCGCGACTCGCCGGTGGCCGGCCGCGCCACCGTGCTGATCTTCCCCGACCTCAACACCGGCAACAACACCTACAAGGCGGTCCAGCGCAGCGCCGGCGCGATCGCCATCGGACCGGTGCTGCAGGGGCTGCGCCGGCCGGTGAACGATCTGTCGCGCGGCGCGCTGGTCGACGACATCGTCAACACGATCGCCATCACCGCGATCCAGGCGCAGCAGCCGGCGCAGTCATGACTCCGCCGGTGCTGGTGATCAATTCGGGCTCGTCGTCCCTGAAATATCAGCTGATCGACGTGCAGTCCGGCACGGCGCGGGCGGGTGGCGGCATCCAGCAGATCGGCGAGCCGTCGTCACGGGTCGCCGACCACGAGGAGGCGCTGCGACTGGCGTTCGCGCAGCTGTGCGAGGCGGGGGTGGATCTTCAGTCGTGCGGGCTGCTGGCTGTCGGGCACCGGGTGGTGCACGGGGGCAGGGACTTTTACCGCCCGACGTTGTTGGACGACGCCCGGATCGCCAAACTCGAGACGCTGTCCGCGCTTGCGCCGCTGCACAATCCGCCCGCGGTGCAGGGCATCAAGGTGGCACGCAAGCTGCTGCCGGACGTCGCGCACATCGCCGTGTTCGACACCGCCTTCTTCCACGACCTGCCGGCCGCGGCCGCGACGTACGCGATGAACCGGGAGCTGGCCGAGCGGTGGAAGATCCGCCGCTACGGGTTTCACGGCACCTCGCACCAGTACGTCAGCGAGCAGGCCGCCGACTTCCTGGGCCGGCCGCCGGGCGACCTGCGGCAGATCGTGCTGCACCTGGGCAACGGCGCCTCGGCCTCGGCCATCGCCGCTGGCCGGCCGGTCGACACCTCGATGGGCCTGACCCCGCTGGAGGGGCTGGTGATGGGCACGCGGAGCGGTGACATCGACCCCGGGGTCATCAGCTACCTTTGGCGGAGCGCGAACATGAGCGTCGACAAGATCGAGTCGATGCTCAACAACGAGTCGGGCGTCTGGGGTCTGGCCGGCGAACGCGACTTCCGCCGGCTGCGCGCGATGATCGAATCGGGCGACGAGTCAGCGCGCTTGGCGTACGACGTGTTTGTCCACCGGCTGCGCAAGTACGTCGGCGCCTATCTGGCGGTGCTGGGGCGCGCCGACGCCATCACCTTCACCGCGGGCATTGGCGAGAACGATCCGGCGGTGCGCCGCGACGCCCTGGCCGGCCTGGAGGGGCTGGGCATCGTGCTGGACGAGGGCCGCAACCTCGCCGAGGGCGGCGGGGCGCGGCGCATATCCGCCGACGACTCGCCGATCGCCGTGCTCGTCATCCCGACGGACGAGGAGCTGGCCATCGCCCGCGACTGCGCGGCCCTGCTGGCGGGCTCATAAGAAGCCCAGGGCGGTGCGGCCGGTGCCGACGGACGGCGTCGGGTCCGTCCCGACGGTGTGGGTGAGCAGCTCGGCATAGACGTCACGGAAGTCGGTGGTGTACTTGAGATCTCCGTTGTCCAGGTCGGTCAGGCTGGGTTCGGCACCGTAAAAGCCGCCCTTGACCGGCGCGCCCGCGACGAACACCGGGCCAGCCGTGCCGTGATCGGTTCCCTGCGAGGCGTTGGCCCGAACCCGGCGGCCGAACTCCGAGTAGGCCATCAGGACGACGTTGCGCCCGAAGCGATCACCCGCCATGTCCCGCAGGAACGGCGTCACCGCCGCGTCGAACGTCTGCAGCAGGCGCTGCTGGGTGCCGCGCTCGTCCGCGTGGGTGTCGAAACCGCCGAGCTGCACGGTGTACACCCGGGTGGGGACGCGGGCCTTCACCGCACTGGCCACCAGGCCGAGCTGGGCTGCGAGCGGATTATGCGCACCGGCAGCGGGTTTCACCGTCTTGAACGCGTTATCGGCAGTGCGCGCGGCGCGGTAGGCCTTGCAGACCGCGGCCATGGCCGGGGTGTCGTCGGGGTCGTCGGCGCCCAGAGTCGCCATGATGGCGTCGAGCCGGGCCGCCTGACCGTCCGGCGCCCCGTTGGTGGAAAGGGCTGCCCCGGTTTGTTTTTCGCCGACAGCGAGGGGCGGCAGGACGGGGCCGACGTTCACCGCGCGCAGGGGGTCGTCGCCCGTGGCGTCGAGCCAGCGGCCAATCCAGCCCGTCGGGACGGGCTCGGCCGGCGAGGCCGTCTGCCAGATGTCCATGGACCGAAAGTGGCTGTGGTCGGGGCGCGGATAGCCCACCCCTCGCACCACCGCGAGGTGCCGGTCGTTCCACAGCTGGCCCAGGCCCTTGAGGGCGGGGTTGAGGCCCAGCTGCTGGTCGAGGTGGATGACATCGCCCGGGGCGTACGCGAGCTCGGGCCGGGCGTCGTGATAGGCGTTGTCCGCGTAAGGAATCACGGTGTTGATCCCGTCGTTGCCGCCGTAGAGCGTGACGAGCACCAGGACCCCGGCGCCCTCGGGCAGCGGATTCTCCGAGGCGGCGCGGATCAGGTCGTGCCAGTCGACCGCCACGGCCGTCGACAGTAGGCCGGCCGCGCCGACGCCCGCGCTGGCGATCAGGAAGCGGCGGCGATTGAGTTGGGGCATGGGAATTCTCGCTCAGGACGTCAGGTATTCGGGAGTGTTGACAGCGGCGGCGACCAGCAGCGGCGGCGTGCCCACCAGGGGCCGCAGGGCTTGCGCGCTGCGGTCCGTCCAGGCGCCGACACCGATCACGTAGCCCACCGCGTCGACCCGGTCGCCCGGGGCGGTGCCCTCGATGTCGGACAGGTCGCCGAGATGCGCCAGGCGGGTCGCGGCCCGCAGCCGCGCCCCGGCGCTGGCGGTGGACAGCCACACCGGCCCACGGGGCCACCCGCCGACGCTTGGCGGGTAGAACGGACGCTGCCCGAGCGCGTGCAGTGTCGCGTCGGCGAACTTGCGGTCCGCGGGCCGGCGCAGCGGCACCCGCAGCGCGCGGACGACGCCGACCAGCCATTCGACCGGCGTGTTCACCCTGCCCGCGGCGGCGGCCCCGTCCGGGCGGATGAACTCGTCGTCGGTGAGGATCGCGCGGGTCAGCGCCCGCAGGTCGCGGTCCGGTCCGTACGCGGCGACCAGCCGGGGCAGCGCCGCCGGTGACGGCGGGTCATCGGAAGCCAATTGTTGCCAAAGGCGGCCCGCGACGTATTCGGGGGACTTCGGCTGGGCCAGCACCGCGTCGCAGAACCCGGCTGCGTCGAAGTTGGCGGTCCGGCCGAACAGCGTCTTGGCGCCCGCGTCGTGGCGTTTGGCGGCCAGCGAGGTGCGGCCGTCGGCGCCGATCACCCATCCGGTGAGTGCCCGGGCACCGGCGCGGACGTCGTCCTCGGTGTAGCCGTTGCCGTGGCCGAGGGCGAACAGCTCCATGAACTCGCGCGCCAGGTTCTCGTTGGGTGCCTTGGCGGTGCTGCTCTGCCCGTCCAGCCAGCGCAGCATCGCGGCGTCGGTGAGCATCGCGTACGCCAAGGCGCGAAAGTCGCCCAGCGCGCCGGTGCGGAGCTTTTCGTTCTGGGTGGCCATGTGCGCGGCGACCCGGACTTTCTGCGCCGAGGTAGCGAAGTGGTTGTGCCACAACAACGTCAGTTTCTCGTGCACCGGCTGTTCCACCGCGGCCATGCGGCGCAGCCACCAGTCGGAGAGCAGGTCCTGCTGCTCGGAAACCTGCTGGTTGTACTGCTTGCGGGCGGCGGGCGTGGCACCCTTGCCCGGCTGCGGCGGCGCATCCAACGCGGGCATCGGGGTGGCGACGGCTCCCGGGTCGGTAGCGGCCTTCGCGGCCAGGATGACGTCGACCTGGGCCGGCCAGCCGCGGGTGACGGCCGCGTCGACCTCGGGTCCGGTGGCGCCGAACCCGGCGCGCCGCAGCGCACCGGCGGTGGCGACCCAGGTGGCGGACTGGCCAGGCATGGGACAACTGTGCGGCATCTGGCTATGTTTTCGCTGTGGATGGGCGCACACTCGGTGTGCCGGTCACGTGCGAGCGTTTCCCGCATGGGAGATCCGTTCATCGGCAGCGAGGCCCTGGCGGCCGGGGCGGTGACGACGCACCAGCTGAGAACGCGCTATCGCGCCGTGCTGCCAAACGTCTACCTCGCCAGGGGCGTCGAGCCCTCGCTCGAACTGCGCATCGCCGCGGCGTGGTTGTGGTCGAGGCGGACGGCGACGATCGTCGGGGCGGCCGCCGCGGCTCTGCACGGCTCGCGGTGGATTCCCGACGGCATCCCGATCGAGCTGGTGTGCGCCAACTCGCACCCGCCGTGCGGCGTCCTCACGCGGCGCTACGCGCTGTCGGATGGGGAGACTCAGCAGCTCGGTGGGCTGGCCGTCACCACGCCCGAGCGCACCGCCTTCGACATCGGCCGGCGCGGGGCCATCCGGTCGTCCGTGGTGAGGCTCGATGCGCTGGCGCGGGCAACGGGTTTCAAGGCCGACGACGTGTTGGCGATCGCCAAGGCCCACCCGCGGTCGCCGGGACTGCGGCGACTGGAGACCGCGCTGGAGCTCGTCGACCCCGGATCCCAGTCACCCAGGGAGAGCTACCTGCGTCTGCTGCTGATCGACGCGGGCCTGCCGCGCCCCCAGACGCAGATACCCGTGCTCGGCGTCGACGGGCTCCCGATCGCGTACCTCGACCTGGGCTGGGCGGAAACCATGGTCGCCGTCGAGTGCGACGGCGACCATCATCGGACGGACCGCCGCCAGTACGTCAAGGACGTTCGGCGTGCCGAGACGCTCGAGCGGATGGGCTGGCTGATCGTCCGCGTCGTCGCCGAGGATCACCCCGTCGATATCGTCCGCCGGGTGCGGGAGGCGTTGGCTATTCGGCGGTCGAGTGTGCAACCAAGGCGTTGATTGTGAACTGGAGGCGGGGTTTTCGCCGGTTTGCGCGCTCCGGTTGCACAGTCGACGCTCTGGTTGCACAGTCGATGTCGTCGGGTCTCACACCAGACGCACAAGGCGTTAGAAAGTGCTCGTCGGCCGCACCCGGTTAGCCATGTCCACCAGCGCATAGCGATGCCGTTGCGTGGGTGCGACGCGGGCCAGGTTGCGCAGTGACGCCTCGACGCCGAGCCGCAGCCCGTGTTCGGTGAACGGGAAACCGAGGATGTGGTTGGTGCTCGCCTCGTTGTTGTCGAGCCAGTCCATCGCGGCGCCGAGCACCAGCGCGCGGATCTGCAGCACCCGCGGCTCGGTGGGCGGCAGCGCCTCCACGCGGCGGGCGGCGTCGCGGATCTGCTCCTCGGTGATCTCGCTGGACGACCGGCCCGAGAGCAAGGTCACCGCACTCGTCAGCCTCGCCGTGGTGAAATGCCTTGACGTGGGCGGCACTTCGTCGAGCGTGCGCACCGCGCCGGCCCGATCGCCCTGCGCCGACAGCGATCTGGCCAGGCCGAACGCCGCCGAGATCACCCCGTCGTTGGTCCGCCACACCGTCTGGTAAAAGTTGTGTTCGTCGGTGTTGCCGGCGAGCTCGGCCGTCGCGGCCAGGGCCAGCTTGGGCGCCAGTTCGCCCGGGAAGGTGTCCAGCACTTCGGTGAAATGTTCGGTGGCGGAGTCGTAGTCACCGGTGAGCAGCTCGCCGACGGCGCGATACCAGACCAGCCGCCACTGCCAGCCGACCCGCTCGGCGAGGTCGTCGAGCTTGCGGGTGGCCTTGGCGACGTCGCCCAGGTCGAGCAGCGCGCGCACCTCCATCAGCGGCAGCTCCACCGACTCGGACAGCTCCACCCCGTCGGCGTCGAGGGTGCCGTGGCGGGCCGCGCGCAGCGAGTCCAGCGTCTGCACCGGCTGGGACAGCACCGTCGCCTGCAGCACCGGGGCGGCGACGTCGGCCTGGTTCACCAGCGGCACCGACAGCGCGGTGACGATCTCGCGGGCGGTCAACTTCTCCGAGTGCACCTGGCCATCCAGGTACACGTCGGTGTGCGCGACCAGCAGGTCCACCCCGAACGTCGACCGGCTGGGGCTGAAGACGTTCGACAGCCCGCCCCGCGGCACCCCGGTGTCGTGGGCGACGACCTCCCGCAGCACGCCCATCAACTGGGCCGACATCTCGTCGGTGCTCGCAAACCGGCGCCGCGGGTCGGGGTCGGTGGCGCGGCGCAGCAACCGCCGGAACGAGTCGTAGGTCTTCAGCACCGGATCGTCTTCGGGCAGCCCGTCGACGTAGCGCCCGTTGCGCGTGGGCATGTTCAAGGTGAGCGCCGCGAGCGTGCGCCCGACCGTATAGATGTCGGTGGCCACCGTCGGTCCGGTCCGCACGATCTCGTGCGCCTGGAAGCCCGGCGTGCCGTACAGGTAGCCGAACGAATTGATCCGAGACACCGCGCCCAGGTCGATCAGCTTCAGCTGCTCTTCGGTGAGCATGATGTTCTCGGGCTTGAGGTCGTTGTAGACCAGGCCGATGGAATGCAAATACCCCAGGGCGGGAAGGATTTCCAGCAGGTAGGCGATGGCCTCGGCGACCGGCAGCTTCTCATCCTTGGAGCCCCGCCTGAGCGACTGGCCGCCGATGTACTCCATGACGATGTAGCCGACGGGGTTGCCGTGCCGGTCGGTGTGCTCGACGAAGTTGAAGATCTGCACGATCTGCGGGTGCACAACCTCGGCGAGGAACTGACGCTCGGCCATCGCGATGGCCTGCGCCTCGGCGTCCCCGGAGTGCACCAGGCCCTTGAGCACCACCGGGCGGTCGTTGACGTTGTGGTCGACGGCCAGATAAACCCAGCCCAGGCCGCCGTGCGCGATGCAGCCCTTCACCTCGTACTGACCGGCGACGGTGTCGCCCGGATTCAGTTGCGGCAGAAACGAGTACGCGCTCCCACATGCCGGGCACCAGCCCTCCGACGCGCCCTTCTCCTCGGAGTTGGACCGGCCGACCGGCTTCCCGCAGTTCCAGCAGAACCGCTTGGACTCCGGCACCACCGGATTGGTCATCAGGGCCTCGAGCGGGTCGATGTCCCGCACGCGGGGAATCTGGACCAGTCCACCGCCGAGGTGCCGGACCGGGGGCAGCCTCCTCGTCGCGACCGTCACCCGCTCCAGTGGTTCGGAGTCCGGGCCGCTGACCGAGAGGAGCGGGAAATCGTCGTCATCGTCGTCGAAGTCGGGCCGGAACAGGGCCTGCGTGGCCTGCGGCCGCCCCTCCGACGCGTCCGACGCCTCCTGAGTCTCCGGGGCGGGCTGGGCGCCGGGCACCCCCTCCTCCGCCTCGTCGGACTTCCTGGGCTCGGCCATCAGTCCAGATACCTCGGCGCGGGCGGGGCGGGCGCGGGCCCGAGGACCGTCAACCACTTGCGGTACAACGTGTTCCACGTGCCGTCGCGGCGGATGCGTTCGAGCGTGCCGTTGACGAAGCGGACCAGCCCGGTGTTGTTCAGGTTGACGCCGATGCCGTACGGCTGCGTGGCCATGTTCGGCCCGACGATGTGCAAGTAGGGGTCCTCCTCGACCAGGCCGGCCAGGATCGAGTCGTCGGTGCTCACGGCGTCGATCTCGCGCTGCTGCATGGCCACCAGGCAGTCGGCCCAGTTCACCACCGACACGATCACCGGGGCCGGGTCGATCTGGCGGATCCGGTGCAGCGAGGTGGTGCCCTTCGCCACGCACACCCGCTTGCCGGACAGGTCTCCCACCTTGACGATCGGCGAGTCGCGCGGCGCGAGGATGCGCTGGTTGGCGTCGAGGTAGACGGTCGAGAAGTTCACCTGCTTGCGCCGTTCGCAGGTGATGGTCATGGTCTTGACGACGACGTCGACCTCCGAGCGCTGCAGCGCGGTGACCCGCTCGTCGGACGACAGGATGCGGTACTCCACGTGCGACGGGGCCCCGAAGATGTCGCGCGCGATCTCGCCGGCGACGTCGACGTCGAACCCCGTGATCTCCCCGGTGATCGGGTCGCGGAAGCTGAACAGGTTGCTGCCGATGTCCAGCCCGACGATCAGCCGGCCCCGCGCGCGGATGTCGGCGACGGCCGCGTCCGCCTCCGCCTTGGTCTGAAAGGGTCGCAGGCTGGCGGTGAGGTCGCAGTCCTGGGAGCCGTCGTCCGCGGGCAGCGGCGGCTCCGGCGCCATCTGCTCCATGCCGACCGGTGTGGGCGGCGGCAAGGTCGGCACCGTCGCGACCGTCAGCGATTCCGGGTGGGCGCAGCCGGCCAGCACGCTCAGCGTGGCGAGCCCGGCGGCGAGGCGTTTCATCACCGGTATTCCTTCAGCCGCGGCCACAGCCCTAGGGCGACGGCGATCGCCGCGCCGAGGCTGAGCACCACGCCCCCGACCTGCGCGCCGGACAGCCCGCTGCGCGCGTTGAGGACGTCGTTGCGCAGGTGCGTGCGGCTCTGGTCCATGGCCTTGACCAGCTGGTCCTCGAGCTTGTCGAACGCCGGGGTGGAGTCGTCTTCGCCGCTGCCCAGGGCGACCTGGGTGGCCGCCCGGTAGTTGCCCACCGAGATGTAGGAGTTGATCCGGTCGTTGGCCTGCCGCCAGCGCAGCAACAGCTGATCCGCGCCCTCCAGGTCGGGCTTGTCGACGGCGTCGCTGCGCGCCATGTACTGGTCGAGCTGAGAGTGCATCGAGTCGATGCGCCGGTAGAACGACTGCTTGCGCCGCTCCTCGTCACCGCGGCGGATCAGCGACAACGTCTCGTCGGCCCGGGCCTGCTGCGCGGTGATCGCCACGTTCGTGACGGTCTTGAGGGACTCCGCGGCGGTGTCCTTCGCACTACGACTCGCCGTCGTAGAGATGGTCAATGCGGTCCCGACCCATACCACCATCACGAGAATAGCCAGGCCGCCGACGACCAGCCCCGGGTTGATGCGGCGCCGGGTGCGCTGGGCCAACCAGCGGTGCGCGAACGCACCGAACAGCGCGGTGGTGACGACGACCAGGATCACCGGCAGCGGGATCTGGGTGGACGCGGTGGTCTCGCTGTCCACCCGCTTGGACGTCTCGGAGTAGAGCCGCGCCGCGTCGGGCAGGATCGTCGACTGCATCAGCCCGGACGCCTCCGACAGGTACGACGACCCGACGGGGTTGCCCTCGCGGTTGTTGGTGCGCGCGATTTCGATGAGCCCGGTGTAGACGGCCAGCTCGGCGTTGATCCGGCCCAGTAACTCCACCAGCGGCTCGTCCGTCAGACCGCTGGACGCCCTGGTCACCGCGACCGACGCGTCGGTGATCGCCTGCTCGTAGCGCTCCCGGACCGGACGCGGCTCGGCCTCGGCGATGAACGCGGTCGCCGCCGCGGCGTCGGCCACCGACAGCGTCGTGTATAGCCGCCCGGCGGCGAACGACAGCGGCTCGGTGTGGTTGAGCACCGTGGTCAGCACCTGCTGCCGGTGGTTGATGGTCGTCGACGTGGCGAAGGCGGTGGCGGCGCCGAGGGCCGCGAGGATGATCCCGATGGTCAGGATGCGCCCGGGGGTCGTGGAGATGAACCACCAGCGCGGGTGCGCCGGTTCGGCGGGCGACCGCAAACCCGGGGGCTCGGTCGACGGATGCGCCAGCTCAACCGTCACGTCTGATCAGCCCTCATCTTTCGGCCACTCGATTTCGCTGCACCGACCTCTATAAGCGAATCTTAAGAGGATTTGCGGCGGATGGGGGGAGGCCGACGCAATTGATACCCGGCTGCAAGGTTGCGGGCGCGCATATCCTTGATCTCGTGCAGGGCGACGGTGACGGATGGGTGATATCCGAGCGCGGCGCCCACTATTGGGGCCGGTACGGCGCGGCCGGTCTCCTGCTGCGCGCGCCGCTTACCGACGGCACTCCCGCGGTCCTGCTGCAGCACCGCGCGGTGTGGAGTCACCAGGGCGGGACGTGGGGCCTGCCGGGCGGCGCCCGGGATAGCCACGAGACCCCCGAGGAGACGGCGGTCCGCGAGGCGTACGAGGAGGCCGGCCTCGTCACCGCGCTGGTGGCCGTCCGCGCGGCGGTGGTCACGGCCGAGATCCCCGGAATCGGCGGCGCCCGCTGGACCTACACGACCGTCGTCGCCGACGCGGGCGAGTTGCTCGACACCGTGCCCAACGGAGAAAGCGCCGAGATGCGCTGGGTGCCCGAGGACGAGGTGGCGGCCCTGCCGCTGCATCCCGGTTTCGCCGCCAGCTGGCACCGCCTGCGCACCGCGCCGGCGCGGGTGCCGCTCGGCCACGGCGACGAGCGCCGGCGGCACCTGCCGCGCACGGTCGAGCTGGACGCGGGGGTGTTCGTCTGGTGCATGCCGGGCGACCCGCTTCGGGCCGACGAGGCCCCGTCGCACCTGAGTCACCGGATCAGCTCGCTGCTGCAAGCGCCGAGCTGAGCTCCCGCGCGGCGGCCCGGGGGTCCTCGGCCGCGGTGATGGCCCGGACCACCACGATCCGGCGCGCACCGGCGTCAAGCACCTCGGGCAGGCGCCGCGCGTCGATGCCGCCGATGGCGAACCACGGCTTGGCGCCCGTCAGCAGGGCGGCGGCCCGCACGAGCGACAGGCCCGGCGCCTCGCGACCCGGCTTGGTCGGCGTGGGCCAGCACGGGCCGACGCAGAAGTAGTCGGCGCCGCCGGCCGCGGCGGAACGTGCCTGGTCGGCGTCGTGGCTGGACAGGCCGATCACGGTGTGGGGGCCGACGAATTCGCGCGCAACGGCCTGGGGCAGGTCGCCCTGGCCGAGGTGCAGGACGTCGGCACCCGCCGCGCGGGCGATGTCGGCCCGGTCGTTGACCGCGAACAGCGCGCCGTGCCGGCGCGCGGCGTCGGCCAGGATCTCGCACGCCGCCAGCTCCTCGCGCGCCTCGAGCGGTCCGAACCGCTCTTCGCCCGGCGATCCTTTGTCGCGCAGCTGGATGATGTCCACCCCGCCGGCCAGCGCGGCGTCGGCGAACTGGGCCAGGTCGCCGCGTTCGCGGCGCGCGTCGGTACACAGATAAAGGCGCGCTGAGGCGAGCCGGGTGAGACGTGGATGCACACTGCGACGCTAGCGCGCTAGCGTAGACGGCAGAATTACTAGACACGGGAGTCCCGGGGAGCACCACCTGCGGGGCTGAGAGTGGGCACAGCCAGTGCGACTGGACCTGCCCTTACCGTCACACCTGATCCGGATCATGCCGGCGAAGGGAGGACAGGGAATGCCCACGGGTTCTTTGGCCGTCATCGGAGGCGGCGTCATCGGGTTGTCGGTGGCGCGGCGTGCCGCGCAGGCCGGATGGACGGTGCAGGTGCACAGCACGGGTCAACGCGGCGCCTCCTGGGTCGCCGGCGGCATGCTGGCACCGCACAGCGAGGGCTGGCCGGGCGAGGAGCGCCTGCTGCACCTGGGGCTGGAGTCGTTGCGGCTGTGGCGCGAGGGCGGGTTCCTCGACGGGTTGCCGCCGGAGGTGGTCACCGCCCGCGAATCATTGGTGGTGGCCGTCGACCGGGCCGACGTCGCGGACCTGCGCACGGTCGCGGAGTGGCTGTCGGAGCAGGGCCACCCGGTGATCTGGGAGTCGGCCGCGCGCGACGTCGAACCGCAGCTCGCGCAGGGCATCCGGCATGGTTTTCGGGCGCCGACGGAGTTGGCGGTCGACAATCGCGCGGTGGTCGATGCGCTGGCCGCGGACTGCGAGCGCCTCGGCGTTCGGTGGGGCGGGCCCGTCGATGAGTTGTCCCGCGTCGAGGGCGACGCGGTGGTAATCGCCAACGGCATCGACGCGCCCAGGCTGTGGCCCGGCCTGCCGGTGCGCCCCGTGAAGGGTGAGGTGCTGCGCCTGCGCTGGCGGAAGGGGTGTACGCCGCTGCCGCAGCGGGTGATTCGGGCCCGCGTGCACGGCCGGCAGGTGTACCTGGTGCCGCGCGCCGACGGGGTGGTGGTCGGTGCCACCCAGTACGAGCACGGGCGCGACACCGCTCCGGTCGTTTCCGGGGTGCGGGACCTGCTGGACGACGCCTGCGCGGTGCTGCCGGCGCTCGGCGAGTACGAGTTGGCCGAGTGCGCCGCCGGGCTGCGCCCGATGACGCCCGACAACCTGCCCATCGTGCAGCGCCTCGACGGGCGAACCCTGGTGGCCGCCGGCCACGGCCGGTCCGGGTTTCTGCTGGCGCCGTGGACCGCGGAACAAATTGTCTGTCAACTGGTCCCGGTCGGAGCGCCGTCATGATCGTCATGGTCAACGAACAGCCGGTCGAGGTCGACGAGCAGACCACCGTCGCCGCATTGCTGGACTCGCTGGGCTACCCCGACCGGGGCGTCGCGGTGGCCATCGACCTGTCGGTGCTGCCGCGGTCGCAATGGGGCACCACGCTAAGCGACGGTGCGCGCCTCGAGGTTGTGACGGCGGTGCAAGGTGGCTGACTCGACCCTCACCATCGCCGACCGCAGCTTCGCGTCGCGGCTCATCATGGGCACCGGGGGAGCGACCAACCTTGCCGTGCTCGAGGAGGCGCTGATCGCGTCCGGCACCGAACTGACCACCGTGGCGATCCGCCGGGTCGACGCCGAGGGCGGGACCGGATTGCTGGACCTGCTCAACAAGTTGAGCATCATGCCGCTGCCCAACACGGCCGGGTGCCGCAGCGCGGCCGAGGCGGTGCTCACCGCCCGGCTCGCCCGCGAGGCGCTGAACACCGACTGGGTCAAGCTCGAGGTGATCGCCGACGAGCGCACACTGCTGCCCGATGCCGTCGAATTACTCAAGGCGGCCGAGCAATTGGTCGACGACGGGTTCGTCGTGTTGCCGTACACCAACGACGACCCGGTGCTGGCCCGCCGGCTCGAGGACGCCGGGTGCGCCGCCGTCATGCCGCTGGGCTCGCCGATCGGTACCGGCCTGGGCATCACCAACCCGCACAACATCGAGATGATCGTCGCGGGGGCGGGTGTCCCGGTGGTGCTCGACGCGGGCATCGGGACGGCCAGCGACGCCGCGCTGGCGATGGAATTGGGTTGCGACGCCGTGCTGTTGGCGAGCGCGGTGACGCGGGCCGCCGATCCGGCGGCGATGGCCGCGGCGATGGCCGCGGCCATCACCGCCGGCCACCTGGCCCGCCGCGCTGGCCGCATCCCCAAGCGGTTCTGGGCCCAGGCATCCTCCCCGCCGCGCTAACACCACCATGAAACGTCATGTCGCGCTGGGTAGTTCGATGGCCGCCGGCCCCGGGATGCGGGGGTGGCGAAACTTATTGCGGCACAGCTATGAACGTGAACGTCAGCCGTTCGCGCGCCACCACTGGTAGAGGCCGTTGACGTCGTTGTTGTTCGAGGTGACGTGGCCCAGCACGTTCTTGGCGTCGGTGGTCCAGGTGATGGTCGCGGAGTTCTTGTAGGTGCCGCAGGCCACCTGGCCGGCGCTCGCCGAGCTGCCCTGGTGCCAGGTGGTCGGCGACTGACCCGCGTCCCCGCAGGCCGCCATGGACACGTCCTTGATCGTGGAGCTGAACGCCGCGGCCAGGTTCGTGCCGTTGTCGAAGAGGGCGTAGAGGCCGGCGGCCGGCCCGTTCGAGTCGGGGCTCTGACCGCAAAGGAGCTCGGCCAGCTCACCGGTCTCCGTCAACGTCTGCGGTTTGCAGTTGTTCAGGCCGTAGCCCTTCGACACGTTGCCCGCCAGGGTGTTCAGGTCGTTCGGGTTGCCCGTGTTGCCGGGATCGGCGGCAGCCGTGGCCGTCCCGGCTACGGCGAAACCGCCCAGCAGTGCCGCGATGGTCGCCGTCCGCAGCGCCTTGCTCAGAGGGGACATGCTGAACTCCTTATGTCGTTGCACCGAGGTGCGGCCGCACTGATCTGCGTGAGTGTATTTCGACATTAGGCCGCAGTCGGTAGTTTCAGCAAAACGAAAATGTGAACACCTGAGCAAACACCGCAGCGCCGCGCCGCACGATACCCAAGGAGTCGATCGACTTTCTCTGAACGCAATATTTTACGGCCAAACGGCACCGTCAACCGTTGGCCTTCCACCACTCGTAGAGCGCCGCGGCGTCGCCGTTGGCGCCGCGGATATAACTCAACACGTTCTTGGCCTCGGTGGTCCAGATGATCTCTGCGGCATTCTGATAAGTCCCGCACGCCACCTGCCCCGCCACCGCGGCGGAACCCTGGTGCCAGGTGGTGGGCGAGGAGGAGGTGCCCCCGCAGCCGGTCAGGACATCCTCCTTGATGCTCTTGGTGAACGAGCCGGCCAAGTCGGTGCCGTTGCCGAACAGCAGATACCTCGCCTGGGCGGGCCCGTTCGGGTCGGGGCTCTGTCCGCACTGAAGCGAGGCGAGTTCGCCGCCCGTGATGGTCTGTGGGCTGCAGTTCTTCAGGTCGTAGCCCTTCGACAACGAGGCGGCAAGCGCGTTGACGTCCGACGGGTTACCGGTGTCCGGGGGATCAGCGCTTGCCGGGGCGGCGGTGAGCGTGCCCGCGAGCGCGGCGGCCGCCGCCGCCATCCGTGCGGTGGTGTGATGAGGCATCCCTTGACTCCTTGGCGGTGGTCGCTGAATACCGATCGTAGGGGTATTCGGGTGCCGTGCAAACACATTCCGCCGGATATTGTCTGTTAGGGCACGAATTTGGCGTCGGCACATAATTTCCGTGCCGTGCAACCATTTTCGGGTGTGCGCCCGATTTTCCCCACGCCGCGCGGTGCCGTTTACGGTTCGGCCGGAACTGGATTTGTTGTTTGGTGATGACGGCGCGACGCCGCTCGGGTATGGTAAGCACGCTTCACGCCAGCTAACTTCTCGTGATCTGGAGAATCCATGACGCAGCCGCCCCCTCCGCCCCCGGGATATCCGCCGCAGCAGCCGGCCGGGCAGGCGCCGAATAACTACCTGGTGTGGTCCATTCTGGTGACCCTCTTCTGCTGTCTGCCCTTCGGGATCGTGGCGATCGTCAAGTCCAGTCAGGTCAACGGGCTTTGGGCGCAGGGCCGTTACGCCGAGGCGCAGGCGTCGGCGGACAGCGCCAAGAAGTGGGTGATGTGGTCGGTCATCGTCGGCCTGATCGTGATCGTCATCAACGTGATCCTGGCGGCGACGGGTGCCTACAACGGAGACAACACGAACGCGGCGATGCTTGCCGCGATGTTCTAAAGTCGGCGTCGTGACGGTCACCCGCCAGGGCTTCGCGCGGCTGAGTTTGGCTGCGCCCCTGGCGGTGGCCGCGTCGACCACGCTGGTCTGCGCGGCCGTCTGGGTGGGCGATCCGACCACCCCGAACGGCCCGCTGCCGGTCTGCCCCACCAAGGCCCTGCTGGGCATCGACTGCCCCGGCTGCGGCAGCATGCGCATGCTGTATTCGCTCATGCACGGCAACCTGGCTGCGGCCGCCAGATTCAATGCGCTCGGTCTGGCGGCGCTGGTGCTGTTGGTCTGGGCGTACCTGGCGTGGACCTACGGCCGGGTCACCGGCAGGCGGATACGGGGCTGGCAGCACCAGCGCTGGTCCGCAGCCGTGGTGCTGGGCCTTGTGGTGATCTGGTTCGTCGTGCGAAACCTCCCCTTCGTCCCGTTCAGCGCGCTGCATGTCTGAACGTGTCGATCGGCGCGACCCACGCACCGCGGTCTAACCTGGGGCTCAATGCTGAACAAATCGTCGACGGTCTTGGCGGTGCTCGTCACGGTCGCCCTGACCGCGGTCGCGGCCGGTTGCTTCCACAAGTCGGCTAATCCCTCGGCCGGAGCGCCCAACCCCGCAGCGGCCGAGTTCGCCGACACCCTGCGCGGCAAGGTCACCGCCGACGCGATGATGGTGCACCTCTCCAAGCTGCAGGACATCGCCAACGCCAACAACGGCACCCGCGCGGTGGGCACCCCCGGCTACGAAGCCAGCGTCGACTATGTGGTGGATACCTTGCGTCACAGCGGTTTTGACGTGCAAACGCCGGAGTTCTCCGCGCGCGTCTTCCACGGCGACAAGCCGGCGGTGACCGTCGGCGGCAGGCCCGTCGAGGCGCGCGCGTTGGACTTCAGCCTCGGCACCCCGCCGGACGGGGTGAGCGGCCCGCTGGTCGCCGCGCCCACGGGCGACAGCCCCGGGTGCGCGGCGACCGACTACGACGGGCTGCCGGTGCAGGGTTCGGTGGTGCTGGTCGACCGGGGCAGTTGCCCGTTCTCGCAGAAGGAGGACATCGCGGCCAAGCGCGGCGCCGTCGGGATGATCGTCGCCGACAACGTCGACGAGCAACAGATGGGCGGCACCCTGGGGCCGGACACCGAGGTGAAGATCCCGGTGGTCAGCGTCACCAGGTCGGTCGGAGTCCAGCTGCGCGCGCAGCCGGGGCCGGCCACCATCAAGCTGACCGCGAGCGTGCAGAACTTCAAGGCCCGCAACGTGATCGCGCAGACCAAGACCGGCTCGTCCCACGACGTGGTGATGGCCGGTGCGCACCTCGACAGCGTTCCGGAGGGGCCGGGCATCAACGACAACGGGTCTGGTGTTGCCGCGATCCTGCAGACCGCCATCCAGCTCGGCAGCTCGCCGCAGGTGCGCAACGCGGTGCGGTTCGGCTTCTGGGGCGCGGAGGAACTCGGGCTCATCGGGTCGCGCAACTACGTCGAGTCGCTGGACCTCAACGGACTCAAAGACCTTGCCCTGTATCTGAACTTCGACATGCTAGCGTCGCCGAACCCCGGTTACTTCACCTATGACGGAGACCAATCGCTGCCGTTGGACGCCCGCGGCCGGCCCGTCGTCCCCGAAGGCTCGGCCGGCATCGAGCGCACGCTGGTCGCCTACCTGAAGTCGGCCGGAAAGACCGCGCAGGACACGTCGTTCGACGGGCGTTCCGACTACGACGGCTTCACCCTCGCCGGCGTCCCGGCCGGCGGGCTGTTCTCCGGGGCCGAGGCCAAGATGTCCGCCGACCAGGCCAAGCTCTGGGGCGGCACGCCCGACCAGCCCTTCGACCCCAACTACCACCAGAAGACCGACACGCTCGACCACATCGACCGGACCGCCCTGGGCATCAACGGCGGCGGCGTCGCCTACGCCATCGGCCTGTATGCGCAGGACCTGGGCGGGCACAACGGGGTACCGGTCATGGAGGACCGCACGCGACACGTGCTCACGAAGTCATGATCCGCCGGCTCGGCGCGACGATGCTCCTGCTGGCCGGTTTGCTGTCGGGATGCTCGTCGGGCTCACGCGTGGCGGCGCCGGCCACGGCGCCCGATCTCGGTCACGGCTTGGCCGCAAAGATGAGCGCGGACCGCATGCTCGCCCACTTGCGCGCGCTACAGGACATCGCCAACGCCAACAAAGGCAGCCGGGCCGAGGGCACCCCCGGCTACGACGCCAGCGTCGACTACGTCGCGAAGGCGTTGCGCGACAGGGGATTCGACGTGGCCACCCCGCAGTTCGACCGGCTCTACGCCGAGTCGCCCGGGAAGCCGGCGGTGACCGTCGGCGGCCTTGGCTATCAGGTCGACCAGGCATCGCTGCTGGTGCAGACCCCGCCGGGCGGGCTGACCGGTCAGCCCGTTCGCCCCGCGCAGCCGTCCGGCTGCTCGGCCGCCGACTACCCGGCCCTGCCCAAGGGCGCCATCGCCGTCGTCGACGACGCCCGCTGCTCGGTGGTGGACAAGCAGAACAGCGCCATCGCCAAGGGTGCCGCGGCAGTGATCGTGCTCAGCAGCTCCGGGGCCCAGGGGGCGCCCTCGACGCTGTTCAACCCCGGTTACTTCAAGCAGCTGACCGTGCCCGTCGCTGTCGCCGGTGGGTCCGCCGCGAGCGCGCTGGTGCGTGCGACCGCCCCGATCCGCCTCCTGCTGGACGCCCGCAACGCCGTGGTCACGTCGCGAAACGTGCTGGCGCAGACCAAGACCGGCTCGCCCCACGAGGTGGTCGTGGTCGGTGCGCACCTCGACGCGCCGCCCGGGGGGCCGGGCATCAACGACAACGGTTCCGGGGCGGCCGCGGTGCTGGAGACCGCGCTGCAGCTCGGCCCGCTGGCCCCGGTGAACAACGCGGTTCGGTTCGCGTTCTGGGGGGCCGGCCTCGGTGGGCCGATGGACTACGTCTTTGGTATGGATGCCGGCCAGCTCAACGACGTCGCGCTGTACCTGAACTTCACCATGCTGGGGTCGACGAACGCGGGCTTCTTCACCGACGACGGCGATCAGTCCGGTCCGGCCAGCCCCGGGGTGTCTTTCGGAGACGTCCCCGACGGCTCGGCCGGCATCGAGCGCACCCTGGCGGGATTCTTGAACCTCGCCGGCAAGCGGCCCGCCGACATGCCGCTGGACACTCGGGCCGACTACCACCCGTTCCTGGTCGCCGGCGTGCCGGTCGGCGGCATGACCTCCGGTGGCTCGCAGATGAAGACCACCGTGCAGGCCCGGTTGTGGGGTGGTCAGGCGGGGGCCCCGTTCGACCCCAATTATCGGAGCGCCCGGGACACCCTCGACAACGTGAGCCGGGAAACGCTGGGGCTCATGGGTTCCGGGGTGGCGTTCGCCGTCGGCACTTACGCGGAGTCCCTCGGCGGCGTCAACGGCGTGCCCCCGCACGACAAGCGGCACCGCACGCGCGTTCCGTAGGCGGGCTTGTCGGCTGTCATCTCCCAAGACATCGGTGACAGTTCTGTATCAGGACATTGGTGGCGGTCCGGGTGCTCTTGGTGGTGACACTTCTGCCCCAAGGCTTCGGTGGTGGCTGTCAATGAACCCATCGATCCTCGCGTCCGCCTGGCGATCTCGCAGTGGCCCGACGATGCGCCCCGCGGGGCGGTCTTGACGTTCTGTGGCTGAGCACGGCATCTCCCGCAAGTCGTTCTACGAATTGCGCAAACGTACGAAGACCGACGGTCCGGCCGCGGTGCTCGAACCCCGGACCCGGCGACCGAAGTCGAGCCCGTCGAAGTTGAGCGATGAGGTCAAAGAACAGGCTGTGGCAGTGCGGGCCGCTCTGGAGTCCTCCGGTCTGGACCACGGGCCGATCAGTGTGCACGAGAAGATGCGCGCGATGGGTTTGGAGCCGGTCCCGTCCACGGCATCTTTGGCACGCATCTTCCGTGAGGCTGGCGTGGCTCGTCGTGAGCCGAAGAAGAAGCCTCGCTCGGCATGGCGGCGGTTCGTCTATCCGGCCCCGAATGCGTGCTGGCAACTCGATGCGACCGAGTACGTGCTCAGCGGTGGACGCCGGTGTGTGATCTTCCAGCTCATCGACGACCACTCCCGCTATGCAGTCGCGTCCCACGTCGCCTCCAGCGAGACCGCCAAGGACGCAATCACGGTGGTGGACAAGGCCATCGCCGTCCACGGGGTGCCCCAACGACTGTTGTCCGACAACGGGCTCGCGTTGAACCCTTTCCGGCGCGGCTACCTCGGCCAACTCGTCGACCACGGTGGCGCCCTGGGCGTGGAGGCGATCACCGGCAAGCCCTACAAGCCGACCACCCAGGGCAAGAACGAACGCTTCCACCAAACCCTGTTCCGCTACCTCGACAAGAGCCGATCGCGGAATCACTCGCGCGAACTCCAAGCCCAGATCGACGCCTTCGACCACATCTACAACACCGAACGCCCCCACCAAGGGTTGCCCGGCACGGGTCACCCCGCTGACCGCGTGGGAAGCCACACCCAAAGCCGATCCGCCCCGCCCGAAACCCGACCGGCCGGCCTACCGCGAGCCCCTACCCGGCCGCTACCAGTTCCCGCGAGCCACGCCACCTACCGATCTGCCCGCCAACACCGTTGTCCGAACGGTCACCACGGGCGGGACCATTGGGCTGGACTCCGTCATCTACCGGGTCGATGCGCAACGCGCCTTCCAGCGGGTCCTCGTTGTCAGCGACGGCGACAAGATCATCGTCACTGATCTACTGGGCGAGGTCCTCGCCGAGCACACCCGACCCGCACCGGGCATCAAATACGTCGGCAACGGCCGGCCACGCGGCCCCCAACCCAAAACTCCGCAACCCTCACCGAAGTCCTGACACACCAACTGTCACCAATGTCCTGATGCAGAACTATCACCGATGTCCCGAGACATCACAGTCGACTTGTCGGACCCGCGTGACACAATCGAACACATGTTCGATGAGAAGTTGTCGCGGCCGGCTGTGTTGTTGGAGCGGTTGTCGGTGTCGGCGCGCGAGGAGAATCGGGCGGCGGCCGATCAGCTGGTGGCGATGGGGGAATTGTTCGCGGTGCGCTGGTCGGCGCAGTCGGAGCTGTGGGTGATCGACGCGATGGAGGCGGTCGGGGCGGAGGTGGCTGCGGTGTTGCGGATCTCGCAGCGGTTGGCGGTGAGCCGGCTGCGGTATGCGCGGGCGATGGTGGAGCGGTTGCCGAAGGTGGGGGCGGTGTTCGCTGCGGGGGATATCGATTTCCGGTTGTTCGCAACGATCGTGTATCGCACGGATTTGATCGAGGACCCGCAGGTGTTGGCGGCGGTGGATGCTCGGTTGGCGGTCAGTGTGGCTCGGTGG
>NZ_JAZGLV010000016.1:0-144422 GCF_036409085.1 Mycobacterium sp. 050134 | reverse complement strand
CAAGGCGGCACCGGATTCACCGACACCACCATCGGCTCCACCGACGCCACCGCCGGCGGTGTCGGCGGCAACGGCGGCACCGCCGGAGCAGGCGGCGCAGCCGGCACCGGAGCCGGCACCGCCGGCGCGACCGGCAACGCCGGCATTGGTGGCGCCGGTGGACAAGGCGGCACCGGCGGAAACGGCGCCCAAGGCGCTGCCAGCGTTGTCTCGAGTGCACCAGGCAACTCCGGCGGTAACGGCGGCGCCGGCGGCGCCGGCGGCATCGGCGGCTCCGCCGGCCTTGGTGGCACCAACGGCGCAGGCGGCACTGGCGGTGCCGGCGGTGTCGGCGGGCAAGGCGGCACCGGATTCACCGACACCACCATCGGCTCCACCGACGCCACCGCCGGCGGAATCGGCGGCAACGGCGGCACCGCCGGAGCAGGCGGCGCAGCCGGCACCGGCACCGGCACCGCCGGCGCGACCGGCAACGCCGGAACCGGCGGCACCGGCGGACAAGGCGGCACCGGCGGGAACGGCGCCCAAGGCGTCACCAGCACCAGCCCGGGTGTAGCCGGTGGTAGCGGCAGCAACGGCGCCTCCGGCGGCGCCGGCGGAATCGGCGGCAGCGGACTTAACGACACCGGCACCAACGGCAATGGCGGCACCGGCGGCCACGGCGGAGTAGGCGGCGCCGGCGGCACCGGCTTGGATGGCGCCACGGGAGTGGCGGGATCCAACGGCGGCACCGGCGGTGTCGGCGGTAGCGCCGGCGCAGGTGGTGCTGCCGGTACCGGAGGCACCGGCGGCAGTGCCGGCGACGCCGGCACTGGAGGCACCGGAGGCATAGGCGGCCACGGAGGCGCCGGCGGCACCGGCACAGCCGCCACGACTCCCGGTGGTACCGGCTCCGCGGGTGCGGCCGCCGGCAACGGAGGAGCCGGCGGCCAGGGCGGCAGCGGACTCAACGGCACCGGCACCAACGGCAACGGCGGCATCGGCGGCATCGGCGGCACCGGTGGTGCCGGCGGTGCCGGCGGTGACACTACGAACACAAATTTCCAATCTGGCGGCACCGGGGGTGCTGGCGCCGTCGGCGGCACGGGTGGTCGGGGCGGCGACGCCGGCGTCGGAGGTATTGGCGGCAACGGCGGTACAGGCGGCCTGGGCGGTAGCGCGGGCGCCGGTGGTGGCGGCGGCAACGGCGGGTACTTCGCCGCTGGCGGCACCGGCGGCACCGGCGGCACCGGCGGGGCCGGCGGCGTCGGCGGCACTGGCACGGGCAGCGGTATAGGCGGCGTCGGCGGCACCGGCGGAGGGGGAGCTCAAGGCGGCACGGGCGGTGCCGCGAATCACGGTGTCACGAGCGGCTCACCCGGCGGTCTGCCGGGTACCGGGTCCAACGGCTACGCCCCGTCCGGCAATATCGGAGGTGCCGGAGGTACCGGAGGTGCCGGAGGTACCGGAGGCGCCGGAGGCGCCGCCGGCCCTCCAACAAACTGAGCGCCGACGCGCCGACGCCGAGCTTCACAGCCGGATGATCGCCGGGTACTGGGCGCCCTACTTGGGGCGACTGGACGAAGCGTTTGCGTCGATTTCGACAAGCTGATCGGCCTGGACGAACAGATTGTCCCCGAGATCGACAAGATCAGCGACCTGCTGGTACGGGCCGGGGCTGAGCGCATCCTCGACCCCATCAAGCCCGGCCAGGCGCTGCCGGCCGATGCCGAGATCGCGGAGCTGATCACCATGCTGGTGCGGCTCCGCACGCAAGCGGTGGCCGCCACGCTCGCGTCATCGATCGAGTCGAACATCAAGTCGCTGGTCAGCCGAATCCTGTCCGATTACCTCGAGCGGTCGGCGGAACCGGAACCGCATCTGCGGCAGGTGAAGTGAACCGTCAGTGGCCGCTGAGCGTCAGCGTCCCCTCGGTCTTCAGCACCTTGCTCGCGGTGATCCGCTCCGTCCTGCGGGCCTCGCGCTCGATGTAGCGCTGCTTGGATTCCTCGAACTTGTCGCTCGCCGCCTCCAGCTCCTTGACCAGCACGGCCAGGTCGTCGCGCATCCGCGCGGCTTCGCCGGTGAAGTCCTCGCGCTCGAAGATGCGCCACTTGCGCAACACAGGCATGACCACCTCGTCCAGGTGTATCCGCGGGTCGTAGACGCCGCCGACGGCGATGATCACGGCCTTGCGGCGGAACTCGGGCACCGTGAAGCCGGGCATCTTGAAGTTGCGCAGGATCTTGTGCACCGACTTCATCGCCTGATTGGGGGCGATGTCCAGCCCGGCGCCGCTGACGTCGCGGTAGAAGATCATGTGCAGGTTCTCGTCGTGTGACACCCTGGCCATCAGCTGCTCCGCGATGGGGTCGTTCGAGAATTTGCCCGTATTGCGGTGCGAAACGCGGGTCGCCAGCTCCTGGAACGACACATACATCACCGAGTCGAAGAGGCTCTCAGCGAACATGTCCCCCTGGTGGTTCTGACCCGGGCTAAACCCTCTGGTCATTTGCTCGAGGCGGAGTTTCTCCAGTTCGACGGGGTCCACGGCGCGGGTCACCACCAGGTAGTCGCGCAGCGCCGTGCTGTGCCGGGCCTCCTCGGCCGTCCATCGATTCACCCAGTAACCCCATGGGCCATCCATGGTGAAGTTCATGGCGATCTCGCGGTGATACGACGGTAAGTTGTCCTCGGTCAACAGGTTTTGCACCATCGCTACCTGCGCGACGTCGGGAAGCCGAGTCTGACCGGGCTCCCAGTCCTGGCCGTCGAGGGCGTAGAAGTTCTTGCCGTCCGACCACGGGATGTAGTCGTGCGGGCTCCATTCCTTAAACATCTCGAGGTGGCGGTTGAGCAAGGTCTCCACCACGGGCTCGAGCTCGTGGAGTAGCTGCAGGTTGGTCAAGGACTTGGACACGTGGCGCTCCCAGCTATGTGTTCCGTTAGGTAACAGGCAATGTATCTGTGTCATCCGGTTACATAAAGCTGACACGCCCGGGCGCGCCGAAATAGGGCCGAAAGTCCCACGCGGGAAGAGTGGGCCGGTGGCGGCGGCCCGGTACGCCGTTTGACGGGGTCAGGCGCCGTCGCGGGCGACGAGATACGGCGCAAGGGTGGAGAGTTTTTCGCAGGTCTCCTCGAATTCGCGCTCCGGCCGCGACTCCTCGATGATGCCGGCGCCGGCCCGCAACCACGTCTCGCCGTCGCGTTCGTAGGCCGCCCGCAGCGTCAGCGCGGCATCCAGCCCACCGTCCGCCGAAAACGTCACGACCGCGCCCGAATACAGCCCGCGGGGCACCTCGTCCAGGCGCAGGATGGCCTCGACACCTTCCGCCTTCGGGATGCCCGACGCGGTGACGGCCGGAAACAGCGCCTCCAGGGCGTCCATCCGATCGCTCGACGGGTGCAGGCGCGCACTGACGGTCGAGCCCAGGTGCTGCACGCTGCCCCGCTCCCGGACCGTCATGAAATCGATGACGGCCGGCGTGCCCGGTTCGGCGACCTCGGTGATCTCCTCGAGGGAGCTGCGCACCGAAATAGCGTGCTCGACAATCTCTTTCGAGTCCGACTGCAGGTCGGCACGAGCCTGGCGGTCGTGCGTCGCGCCGCGGCCCAGGGCCCGCGTGCCGGCCAGCGGCTCGGTGACGACGGCGCCGTCGCCGCCCACGGCAGCGACCAACTCGGGGCTGTAGCCGACGGCGCGGATTGCGCCCAACCGCAACAGAAACGACCGCACCGGCGTGTTGTGCCGACGACCCAGCCGGTAGGTCGAAGGGAAGTCGAGCTCGAAGGGCACGCGGACGGAGCGCGACAGGATGACCTTGTGGTAGCCGCCGGCGGCGATCTCACGGACGGCCGTTGCGACCCGCTCTCGGTACCCCGACCGGTCGGCGCGGACGTCGACCGCGCGGGCGTCGCGCACATCGGGCACGCCGTCGGCAAGCAGTCTGAGCACCGCGTCGCGGTGGCCGACCGGCGCGTCCAGCATTCGAATCCCCCGGCGGCTCACCACGATACGGGTACGGGGCCAGAACACTCTGGCGAGCGGTGTGCGCGGCGCCAGCCGCTCCTGCAGCCCGAAGCGGTAGACGCCAAATTCGAAGGCGATCCAACCGAAGATCTGGTCGGTTTCCAGCAGCATCCGGTCGACGGCGTCGCCGAGGACCGGCCCTGGACGTCCGGACCACTGCTGGCGCCGCACGACACCGTCGCGAGTGACGCGGAGCTCGTCGCTGTCCAGTTCGACCATTGCGCGAACCCCGCTGGCGAGCACCCATTCGCCGTCGCGCTCGTAGAGCAGGTATTCCTCGCCCGACCGTTCGGGCAAGGCGGCCGCCAGCTGGGCTGCGAGGTCAGAAGGGTCGATGTGCGGTGGCAACGGGATAGCCGGTGGCGCGGAACTCGCTTCGACACTCAGCTGGGTCACGAAGTAAATGTAGCCTAACCTATGTTCCTGCGCGCGGGCGGGTGGCCATCCCCGCGAGGCCCGCCGAACCTGCCGTGCGAAGGCCGCACGAGGACAGTCTCGGCCCCCGGCATGTCCGGGTGCCGGTATCGAATTCGGGACCCACGGGTACAGGTGTGACAAATGCGCGTGGCCAGAATTGGGCGCCGGGTTTCCCCCGTTAAGTCGTCCGACACCAAACGTTATCCACACCCAGTACATTCACAGAAAAGTCACAGTACATCCGGACTTTGACCCCATTGCCCGCGCCGACCTGCGCCGCTGTGACGACGCTTTTTCGGCAGAGCGGCGGATCGCGCCGCCGGCGGGATGACCTGGGCGTTTCCCGGCTCATTTCGAGTGGCGACGCGGGGACGGCGGGATTAAATTTCTGCACGATCTCGGGATGTTCGCGGTTGCCACCCTTGCGGACGGTGCTTCCCCTGATCAACGGATCACTGAGAGAGGCACCAAATGCTGCAAGAGTTCTGGCAGAACTTCACCCACAACCTGTTCAAGCCGCTGCTGTTGTTCTTCTACTTCGGATTCCTCATCCCGGTCCTCAAGGTCCGGTTCGAGTTCCCGTATGTGATCTATCAGGGCCTCACCATGTACCTGCTGCTGGCCATCGGCTGGCACGGCGGCGAGGAGCTCGCCAAGATCAGCTCCGGCATCTGGGTGATCGTCGGATTCATGGTGCTGGGGTTTGTTCTCAACTTCCTCATCGGCGGCCTTGCCTACCTGCTGCTGGGCTGGTTGACGTCCCTACGCAGAATCGACCGGGCGACCGTCGCCGGTTATTACGGCTCGGATTCGGCCGGCACGTTCGCCACCTGCGTGGCCGTCCTGGCCGCCGTGAACGTCGCCTTCAACGCCTATATGCCGGTCATGCTGGCCGTCATGGAGATTCCCGGCTGTCTCGTCGCGCTGTATCTGGTTGCGCGACTTCGCCATCGCGGCGTCGACGCGGCGGGGAACATGGCCGACGAGCCCGGCTACATTGCGCCGATGAAGGCCGCGGTCGGGCCGGGCACGGCGGCACGCCCCCCGCACGGCCAGAGCCTGGAGGCGGCCGAAAACGAGCGCGCGGTCGACCAGGAGCTGGAGCTCTCGCTGGAAAAGCTGGAGCACCCCGACTGGGAGCCCGGTCCCAGCGCCCCTCGCGCCAAGGGCAAGCGGCCTCCCCTCTTCTCCCGCGAGCTCTTCCAGGAGGTGTTCCTCAACCCCGGGCTCGTCCTGCTGATCGGCGGCATCATCATCGGCCTGGTCAGCGGCCTGCAGGGGCAGAAGGTGGTCGCGGACGACGACAAGTTCTTCGTGCTGGCGTTCCAGGGCGTCCTGTGCTTGTTCCTCCTCGAGATGGGCATGACGGCCTCCCGCAAGCTGAAGGACCTCAGGACGGCCGGCCCCGGGTTCATCTTCTTCGGCCTGCTGGCGCCGAATATCTTTGCGCCGCTGGGTATCATCGTCGCGCACATCTACTCGTCGCTCGCCCACGCCGACTTCAAGCCCGGAACCTATGTGTTGTTCGCGGTGCTCTGCGGTGCGGCGTCGTACATCGCGGTGCCGGCGGTGCAGCGACTGGCGATCCCCGAGGCGAGCCCGACGCTGCCCTTGGCCGCATCGCTGGGCTTGACGTTCTCCTACAACGTCACCATCGGCATCCCGTTGTACATCGAGATCAACCGCTTGGTCGCCCACTGGTTCTAACGCGGCGCGCCGCAGCATTTCCCGACCGACAACTGGCCCGCGATCCCTATCGCGGGCCAGTTGCATGTCGAGACGGCGCGGCTTCCGACCCGCGGTTGTTAACAATGCGTAAAAGCGGGTTGACTCGACTCAGCTAAGTCCGCAATGTTTATGGGTGCTCGTGGACGCCCCGCATCGGCCGCTGTTTCCCTCGTAGCCGAACTGAATCGCCGGGAGGCACGCAGTGCTCAACGAGTTCTGGCAGAACTTCACGCACAACCTGTTCAAGCCGCTCCTGCTCTTCTTCTACTTTGGGTTCCTCATCCCGATCCTGAAGGTTCGATTCGAGTTTCCCTACGTCATCTACCAGGGCCTGACGATGTACCTGCTGGTCGCCATCGGCTGGCAGGGCGGCGAAGAACTGGCCAAGATCAAACCGGCCGACATCGATAACATCGCCGGCTTCGTGGCGCTCGGCTTCGTGCTGAACCTCGTCATCGGCGGCCTCACGTACTTTTTGCTGAAAGTCCTGACGCCGATGCGGCGGGTCGACAGGGCAACGGTCGCCGGCTACTACGGCTCGGACTCGGCGGGCACGTTCGCCACCTGTGTGGCGTTCCTCACGGCCGTCCACATCGCCTTCGACGCCTACATGCCGGTCGCGCTGGCGTTCATGGAGATTCCCGGCTGCCTAGTGGCGCTCTACCTGGTGGCCCGGCTGCGCCACCGCGGGATGGACGAGGCCGGGTTCATGCCGGACGAGCCCGGCTACACGGCTCCCGGCAGGGCCGGCCCCGGCGCCGCCGCCCGGCTGGGGAACACGGAAAGCGTGGACGACCCCGGCGAGCGCGGGATCGAGGAGGAACTCGAACTCTCGCTGGAGAAGACCGAACACCCGCAGCGGTACGACGAGCCGCGCATGCGCACCAAGGCACCGCTGCTCAGCCGGGCGATCTTTCAGGAAGTCTTCCTCAACCCCGGGCTCATCCTCCTCGTCGGCGGCATAGTCATCGGCTTCATCAGCGCACTGCAGGGACAGAAGGTGGTGCACGACCAGAACGAGCTGTTCGTCGCGGCGTTCCAGGGCGTGCTGTGCCTATTCCTGCTGGAGATGGGGATGACGGCGTCGCGCAAGCTGCCGGACCTCAGGTCCGCCGGCGGCGGGTTCATCTTCTTCGGGCTGCTCGCGCCCAACCTATTCGGGGCGTTGGGCATCCTGGCCGCGTACGCCTATGCGTACCTCACCGACACACACTTTCAGCCGGGCACCTATGTGTTGTTCGCAGTGCTGTGCGGCGCGGCGTCCTACATCACGGTGCCGGCGGTGCAGCGGCTGGGAATTCCGGAGGCAAGCCCCACGCTGCCGCTGGCGGCGTCGCTGGGCCTGACGTTCTCGTTCACCGTCACCGTGGGAATCCCGCTCTACATCGAGTTCAACCGCGTTGTCGCGCAGTGGTTTCCCGGGACCTGACGGGCCCTGGGAGTTATCCAAGCAGGGTACGTACCACGCCGTCGGCCAACAGCCGGCCGCGCGGGGTGAGCACCAGCCGATCGCCGTGCGCCAGCAGCAGCCCGTCGGCTATCACGGACTGAGCGCGCTCGCGCTCGTCGGCATCCAGCCGGCTCAACGGAAGCCCTTCGCGCAGGCGGATTCCCAACAACACGTTCTCGGTGTGCGAGGCCTCGGCGTCCAGCTGCTCGAAACCCGCCGCCG
Source organism: Mycobacterium sp. 050134 (assembly GCF_036409085.1). NCBI lineage: Bacteria > Bacillati > Actinomycetota > Actinomycetes > Mycobacteriales > Mycobacteriaceae > Mycobacterium > Mycobacterium sp. 050134. The sequence continues at coordinate 136,593 of NZ_JAZGLV010000016.1, read as the reverse complement.
GCAGGGCCGAGTCGGCGAGCAGCTGCGCGTAGGTGTTGGGGTGCTTGGCATTCCACCAACGCGTCGTCCCGACATAGCCGTGCGCGCCCGGCCCTGCCCCCCACCACTGACCGCCGTTCCAGTAACCGAGGTTGTGCCGGCACTCCCCGCCCGGACGCGACCAGTTCGACACCTCGTACCAATGCATCCCGCCTTCGGCCAGTCGGGCGTCCACCAGCTCGTAGCGGTGCGCCAGCACGTCGTCGTCCGGTGCGGCCAGCTCACCACGGCGAACCCGCCGCGCCAGCGCGGTGCCCTCCTCGACGACGAGGGCGTACGCGGACACGTGGTCGACACCGGTTTCCACCGCGGTGTCGACGGACCGCAGCAGGTCGTCGTCGGACTCCCCCGGCGTCCCGTAGATGAGGTCCAGACTGACGTGTTCGAAACCCGCCTCCAGCGCCTCGCGGGCCGACGCCGCCGAGCGGTTCGGCGTGTGGATCCGGTCGAGAACCCCCAACACCCGCGGCGAGACCGACTGCATGCCGAGCGACACCCGCGTGTATCCGGCCCCGCGAATCGCCTCGAAGAAATCGGGCCAGGCCGACTCCGGGTTGGCCTCCGTGGTGATTTCGGCGTCGGGTGCCAGCGGGAAGTTCTCGCGCACCATGCTCAACAGGGTGGCGACGCGCTGGCCGCCCAGCAGCGACGGCGTGCCCCCGCCGACGAACACCGTGTCCACCGTCGGCCCCCCGAGCCTCGCGGCCGCCAGCTCCAGCTCGGTCCGCAACGCGAGCATCCAGGCGTCCGGGTTCACCCCGCCCAGCTCGGCTGGCGTGTAGGTGTTGAAGTCGCAGTAGCCGCAGCGGGTGATGCAGAACGGGACATGCAGGTACAACCCGAACGGCCGCCCCGGAGTCGGTTCCAGCGCGGGCAACTCGACCGGGGCCTCGCTAAGGGTCATGCCAAATGATCCCACGGCCCGCGGCATGGCCACCTTGCCAGCCAATTATCGGCTTTGTCTGCCTGATTACCCAGCTTTGCTACGTATTTTCGATCATCATGAGGAGAAGTTTGACCTGGTGGCGCGGCCGCCGCGCATCCATGGCAGAATGGTCGCGTGGTCGTCGCCCAGTCCAGTCTGCGTATTGCGCTCGTGACCCGGCGGCACATCGATCTCAAGCGTGTCTGCAGCTGTTGCTGTCTGCCTTGATCTCGTAGACCCGCCCACCCGTACGTCCAAGCTGGCGAGGATCTGCGCCGCCGATGGGTACCGGTGCGTCGCGCGTCCAGGCCTGCAACGCCGACAAGGAGACCTTCCTAATGACCGCAGCCCGCCCCGCTCGGGCCCAGAATGCGCGCAATGAGGGCCAGTGGGCCCTGGGAAATCGCGAGCCGCTCAACCCCAACGAGGAGATGAAGCAGGCCGGCGCACCGCTTGACGTGCGCGAACGGATCGAAACCGTCTACGCCAGGGACGGATTCGACAGCATCGACAAATCGGACCTGCGCGGCCGGTTCCGCTGGTGGGGCCTCTACACGCAGCGCGAGCAGGGCTACGACGGCTCGTTCACCGGCGACGAGAACGCCGATCTGCTCGAAGCGAAGTACTTCATGATGCGGGTTCGCTGCGACGGCGGCGCCCTCTCGGCGACCGCCCTGCGCACCCTCGGGCAGATCTCGACCGAGTTCGGCCGCGACACCGCGGACATCTCGGACCGCGAAAACGTGCAGTACCACTGGATCGAGGTGGAGAACGTCCCGGAGATCTGGCGGCGCCTCGACGAAGTGGGCCTGCAAACCGCCGAAGCCTGCGGCGACTGCCCGCGTGTGATCTTGGGCTCACCCTTGGCCGGCGAGTCGCTGGACGAGGTGCTCGACCCCACCTGGGCGATCGACGAGATCGTCCGCCGCTACATCGGCAAGCCCGACTTCGCCGACCTGCCGCGCAAGTACAAGACCGCCATCTCCGGGTTGCAGGACGTGGTGCACGAGGTCAACGACATCGCGTTCATCGGCGTCAACCATCCCGAGCACGGCCCGGGGCTGGACCTGTGGGTCGGCGGTGGCCTCTCCACCAACCCGATGCTCGGCCAGCGGGTCGGCGCCTGGGTGCCGCTGGACGAGGTGCCTGAGGTGTGGGCGGCGGTGACGTCGATCTTCCGCGACTACGGCTACCGACGGCTGCGGGCCAAGGCGCGACTGAAGTTCCTGATCAAGGACTGGGGCGTAGAAAAATTCCGCGAAGTCCTCGAGACCGAGTACCTCAAGCGCCCACTGATCGACGGCCCGGCCCCCGAGCCCGTCAAGCACCCAATCGACCACGTCGGGGTGCAGCGCATCAAGAACGGGCTCAACGCCATCGGGGCCGCACCGATCGCCGGCCGGGTGTCGGGCACGATCTTGTCGGCGGTCGCCGACCTGGCCGAGCGGGCCGGTTCGAACCGAATCCGGTTCACCCCCTACCAGAAGCTGGTCATCCTCGACATCGCCGACGACAAGGTCGACGAGGTGGTCGCCGGCCTGGAGGCCCTGGGCCTGCACACCAAGCCGTCGCAGTGGCGGCGAAACTTGATGGCCTGCAGCGGCATCGAATACTGCAAGCTCTCGTTCGCCGAAACGCGCGTCCGGGCGCAGACTTTGGTCCCCGAGCTTGAGCGCCGGCTGGCGGACATCAATTCCGAGCTGGACGTGCCGGTCACCGTCAACATCAACGGCTGCCCGAACTCGTGTGCGCGAATTCAGGTCGCCGACATCGGTTTCAAGGGCCAGATGGTGGACGACGGCGAGGGCGGGTCGGTGGAAGGGTTCCAGGTCCACCTGGGCGGCAGCCTCGGCCTGGACAGCGGCTTCGGCCGAAAACTTCGCCAGCACAAGGTAACGAGCGACGAGCTGGGCGACTACATCGAGCGAGTGGTCCGAAACTTTGTCAAGCACCGCAGCGACGGTGAACGCTTCGCCCAGTGGGCCCTGCGGGCCGGGGAGGACGATCTGCGATGACGGGAACGGCAACGAAGTATACCGAAGCGGAACTGCGCGAACTTGCCGCCAAGGGCGCGGCGGAGTTGGACGGCGCCAGCGCGTCGGACCTGTTGCGTTGGACCGATGAGCATTTCGGCGGCGTCAACGGCCCACGCGGGTGGGCGACGTGCAATTACGTCGTCGCGTCCAGCATGCAGGAGGCGGTGCTGATCGACCTGGCGGCCAAGGTGCGCCCGGGCGTGCCAGTGATGTTCCTGGACACCGGTTATCACTTTGTGGAGACCATCGGCACCAGGGACGCCATCGAGTCCGTCTATGACATCCGGGTCGTCAACGTCACCCCCGAGCGCACGGTTGCCGAACAGGACAAGCTCCTGGGCAAGGATCTGTTCGCCCGGAACCCGAGTGAGTGCTGTCGGATACGAAAGGTCGAGCCGCTGGGCAGGGCGCTGCGCGGCTATTCGGCCTGGGTGACCGGGCTGCGCCGGGCCGACTCGCCGACTCGCGCGAACGCCCCCCTGGTCAGCTTCGACGAGGGGTTCAAGCTCGTGAAGGTCAACCCGCTGGCGACCTGGTCCGACGAGGACATGCAAACCTATATCGAAGAGCACGACGTGCTGGTGAATCCGCTTGTCTACGAAGGCTATCCGTCGATCGGCTGCGCTCCCTGCACGGCCAAGCCCATCGACGGCGCCGACCCGCGTAGCGGTCGTTGGCAGGGGCTGGCCAAGACCGAATGCGGGCTGCACGCGTCGTGACCGCCCTTGTCCTGACCGCCCACGGAAGCAAGGACCCGCGGTCGGCGGCCAACGCGCGCGCAGTCGCCGACCGGCTGGCCCTCATGCGTCCGGGTCTGGACGTGCGGCTGGCGTTCTGCGAGTTGAACGCCCCGAGCCTCGGGCAGGTTCTCGACGGCCTGGCCGGCACCCGGCGAGCCGTGGTCACTCCCCTGCTGCTGGCGAATGCCTACCACGCCCGCGTCGACATCCCGCGGCAGATCGACGCGTGCGCGGCGGCCGAGCGGGTGCGGTTGGCGCCCGTCCTCGGTGAGGACGAGCGGCTGGTTTCGGTGCTGCGCCAGCGCGTGATGGAGCTGGGGGCGTCCCGCCTCGACGACACGCTGGGCGTGCTCATCGTGTCGATCGGGTCATCCGATTCCACGGCCAACGCGCGCACTCGGCAGGTCGCGCCCCGGCTGCTCGAGAGCACCCGGTGGGTTGCCGCGACGACCGCGTTCGCCACCCGTCCGCAACCGTCGCTCGCCGACGCCGTCGACGCGCTGCGTGCGCGCGGCGCCCGACGGGTGGTCGTCGCGCCGTGGTTTCTGGCGCCGGGGCTCCTGCCCGACCGCGTGCGGCGCTTCGCGGATTCCGCCGGGCTCGAGATGGCGGCGCCGCTGGGCGCGCACCGGCTGGTGGCGGAGACAGTGCTGAGCCGATTCGATCAGGCGGCAGCCGAACGCATCGCCGCCTGAGGGGTTCGCGCCACCAACTTCCGGCCGGCTCGAAGAAACTTCCGTATCACCTGGCCCAGCGGTCACAGACCGGCCGTTTCTGTCGGCGTCTGCGGCTAGGGTTTCGAACATGGGTTCGAGTGATCGGGACGAGATCGAGGCGGATATCGCCGCGCTGCAATCCGCGGTCTCACGCATCCTGGAGCACTCCTACGACGCCCTGACCTGCCCGGAGCGGTTGACGCTGTTGGCGCGCCTGGAGGTGGAGGGCCGCCGGTTACGGGTGCCGGGCCATCAGCTGCTCAACCAGCTCGCCGAGCAGGCAGACCCCGAACAACTCGGCGGCCGGCTACCCCAGGTGGTGGCCGACCGGCTGGGCCTGACCCGGGCCGAGGCCAACCGGCGGGTGGCCGAGGCCGCCGACCTCGGCCCGCGCCGCGCCTTGACCGGCCAACCCCTACCACCGCTGTTGACCGGGACCGCGGCCGCCGAACGCGACGGCCGCCTGGGCCCCGCCCACATCCGCATCATCCGCCGCTTCGTCCACCAGCTGCCCACCACCATCGACGTCGGCACCCGCGAATGCGCCGAAGCCCACCTAGCCCGGCTAGCCACCGCGTTTCGGCCCGACCACCTCGCCGGCCTGGCCGATGCCCTGACCGACTGCCTCAATCCCGACGGCACCTACACCGACACCGACCGCGCCCGCCGCCGCAGCCTGACCCTGGGCCGCCAAGGCCCCGACGGCATGTCCGAACTCCGCGCCCTGCTGACCCCCGAGGCGCGGGCCACCCTGGAAGCCGTGCTGGCCAAACTCGCCGCCCCCGGCCAGTGCAACCCCGACGACGAGCAGCCCGTCATCGACGGCCCCGCCGACCAGGACACCGCCCGCCGCGATACCCGCAGCGCCGCCCAACGCCACCACGACGCCCTCAACACCGCCCTGCGAGCCTTGCTCGCCTCCGGCAAACTCGGCCAACACAACGGATTGCCGGCCACCATCATCATCACCACCACCCTGGCCGACCTGCAGTCGGCCACCGGCACCGGACGCACCGGCGGCGGATCACGGCTACCCATCAGCGACGTCATCCGCCTGGCCCGCCACGCCTATCACTATCTGGCCGTGTTCGACGACGCCAAACCTTTGGCGCTCTACCACACCAAACGGCTGGCCTCACCCGGCCAACGCCTCATCCTCTACGCCAAAGACCGCGGCTGCACCGCACCAGGCTGCGACCAACCCGGCTACTACTGCGAAGTCCACCACGTCACCGACTGGGCCACCACCCACACCACCAACATCAACCAGCTCACCTTCGCCTGCCGACCCCACCACCGCCTCCTCGACCACGGCTACACCACCCGCAAACACCCCAACGGCACCACCCAATGGATCCCCCCACCCCACCAAGACCACGGCCAACCCCGCACCAACACCCACCACCACCCCGAAAAACTCCTCAGCCCCAAAGACGACGAGGACGACGAAGCTCCGTGAGCGGCAACGGGTTCAACGGGTTTCAACCATCGACCGCCGCGCCAGCCGGGAACTTGTTGAGGACGGGCCAGCCGCGGCGCAGGAAACTGACGATCCGCTTCCGGACATCGGGCAAGGGCATCAAGCCGACGTCAGCGTGTCCTGATCCTCGTTCGTCCCGTCGGCGCCGCCGTCACGGGGAAGCACCACGTCGCTGGGCAGCGGCGGCACCCGGGTGGCCCGCACGTACACGGTGTCGCCGTCGCGCAGGGCCAATGCCTCGGCGTCGCCGCGGGTGATCTCGGCGGTGAACGGCCGCTTGGTGGCCGCGCTCGTCAGCTCGACGCGCACCTCGAACCCCAACGCGACCACCCGGTCGACGGTGGCCCGCACGACCCCGATCGACTCGGCGGTGCCGTCGCCCCCGGCGACGGCCATATCAGGCTTGCGGCCCACCCGAATGTCGTGCGGGCGCACCAAGGCGCCGTTGAGCTCGGAGACCGCACCCAGAAACGACATCACGAACGTGCTGGCCGGCGAGTCGTAAACCTCGGTGGGCGAGCCGATCTGCTCGATGCGCCCCTTGTTGAGCACCGCGATCCGATCGGCCACATCCAACGCCTCGGCCTGGTCGTGGGTCACCAGCACCGTGGTCACATGCACCTCGTCATGCAGCCGCCGCAACCACGCCCGCAAGTCCTCCCGCACCTTGGCGTCCAAGGCGCCGAACGGCTCGTCGAGCAACAACACCTGCGGATCGACCGCCATCGCCCGCGCCAACGCCATCCGCTGACGCTGCCCACCAGAGAGCTGATTGGGATAGCGCCGCTGAAACCCGCTCAACCCCACGACTTCCAGCAACTCGTCCACCTTGGCCTTGACCTCGGCCTTGGGTCGCTTGCGGATCTTCAAGCCGTAGGCCACGTTGTCGCGCACCGTCAGATGCTTGAATGCCGCATAGTGCTGGAACACAAACCCAATCCCGCGCCGCTGCGGCGGCACCCGGGTCACATCCTGACCGTTGATGGTCACCGTCCCGCTATCGGGCTGATCCAGCCCCGCGATCGCCCGCAACAACGTCGACTTACCCGAACCACTCGGCCCCAGCAGCGCCGTCAACGAACCCGTCGGCACCACAAAATCCACATGATCCAGCGCCACGAAGTCCCCGTAATGCTTATAGGCATCACGCACCACGATGGCCGGGGGTGCTTTGGTTTCGGTCATCCGCGAATCTCCTTGTCAGGCCTACTTGGTCGCCCGTGCCCGGCGGGCATCCAGCACCACTTGGAAGATGAGGACCAGCACGGCGACACCCATGAGCAGGGTCGAAAGCGCATAAGCGCCGTACTCGGCGCCGCGGTTGTAGCGGTCCGAGACGAGCAGGGTCAGCGTCTGCGACTTGCCGGGGAGGTTGGACGACACGATGGTCACCGCGCCGTATTCACCGAGGGTGCGCGCGACGGTCAGGACGATGCCGTAGGTCAGCCCCCACCGGATCGACGGCAGCGTGATGCGCCAAAAGGTCTGCCACCAACTCGAACCCAGCGTGGCCGCCGCCTCCTCCTGGTCAATGCCCAGCTCGTGCAGCACCGGCTCGACCTCGCGCACCACGAAGGGCAGGGTGACGAAGATGCTGGCCAGCACGATGCCCGGCAGGCCGAAGATGATCTTGAGCCCCAGGTCTTTCTCCACGAAGCCGAACGCGCCGGCCGCTCCCCAGAGCAGGATCAGGGCCACGCCCACGACGACGGGCGAGACCGCGAACGGCAGGTCGATGATCGCCTGCAGCGCGCCCTTGCCTCGAAATCGGTTGCGGGCCAGCACCAAAGCGGTGGGGATGCCGAACAACACGTTCAAGGGCACCACGATCGCCACCACCAGCAGGGTGAGATCCAGTGCCGATTGCGCGGCCGGTGTGGTCACCCAGTCGACGAACTGGCCGAGCCCGGGCCGGAAGGTCCTCCAGAGGATCAGTGAGACCGGTAATACGAGCAACACGAAAAGGTATGCGAGCGCGACGAACCGGAGGAGGTACCGGACCCGGACGGACGACGTCATGCGGCCAGCTCCTCACGTTTGGCGGCCCGCCCGCCCACGATCCGTAGGATGAACAACACCACGAAGGAGATGGCGAGCAGCACGATCGAGATCGCGGCGGCGCCGGTGCGGTCGTCGTTCTCGATCAACGTCCGTATCCACTGCGACGACACCTCGGTCTTGCCCGGCACCGCGCCACCGATCAACACCACCGAACCGAATTCGCCGATCGCCCGTGAGAAGGCCAGGCCCGCGCCGGACAACAACGACGGCAACAGCGACGGCAGCACCACCGAGGTGAAGATCTTGGGGCCGCTGGCACCGAGCGACGCCGCGGCTTCCTCGGTCTCGTGATCGATTTCCAGCAGGACCGGCTGAACCGCGCGCACCACAAACGGCAGCGTCACGAACGCGAGCGCCACCGCCACGCCCCAGGCGGTGTGCTGTAGGTGCAAGCCGACCGGGCTGTTGTTCCCGTACAGCGCGAGCATCACCAGGCTCGCGACGATGGTCGGCAGCGCGAATGGCAGGTCGATGATCGCGTCGACGACCCGCTTGCCGAAGAAGTCGTCGCGCACCAGGACCCAGGCGATCAGCAGGCCGAACACCAGGTTCACGGCCGTTACCCCGGCGGAGATGATGAGGGTCACCCGAAACGACTCCAGCGCGGCGTTCGAGGTGACCGCGAGCCAGAACGCCTGCCAGCCCGCACCCGCCGCCTGCCAGGCGATGGCCGCCAGCGGCAGCAACACGATCACCGACAACCACAACGTCGCGACGCCCAGCCGCAGCGGCGTGGCGCCGAGCCGGTGCGGCTGGTGCGCGCCGGCTGGATTTAGCTCCGGGCGAATCGCCTGGGGGTCAGGGGTGACCGCGGCGGTCATCCGGTGGCCTGCGTGTAGATCTTGGTGATGCTGCCGGTGCTCTTGTCGAACAACTGGGGATCCACGGCCGCCCAGCCGCCCAAGTCGGCGATCGTCCACAGTTTCGCCGGCGATGGATACTGGTCGCGGAACTCGGCGGCCACCGCGGGGTCGACCGGGCGGAAACCGGCCCGGGCCCAAACCTCTTGCGCCGCAGCGGTGTACTGGAAGTTCTTGAACGCCACGGCGGCGTCCAGGTGCGGGCTGGTGTTCACCACCGCCACGGGGTTCTCGATCTTGAAGGTCTGCGGGGGATTGTTGTGTTCGACCGGCTTGCCCGCCCGCTCGGTGGCGATCGCCTCGTTCTCGTAGCTGATCAGCACGTCACCGCTGCCCTGAACGAAGACATCGGTGGCCTCCCGCCCCGATCCCGGCCGCAATTTCACGTGTTCGCGCACCAACTTGTTGATGAAGTCGACGCCGGCCTGGCTGTTGCTGCCGCCCTGGCTCTTGACGGCATACGGCGCCAGCAGATTCCATTTGGCCGATCCCGAACTCAGCGGGCTGGGCGTGATCACCTCGACGCCCGGCCGCAGCAGGTCGTCCCAGTCCCTGATGTTCTTCGGATTTCCCTTGCGCACCACGAGCGACACCACCGACCCGAATGGGATTCCCTTGGTGGCGTCGGTGTTCCAGTCCTTCGACACCTTGCCGGCCTTGATCAGTCGGGTGATGTCCGGCTCGACCGAGAAGTTCACGACGTCGGCCGGCTTGCCGTCGACGACCCCGCGCGACTGGTCGCCGGATGCCCCATAGGACGTGACCACCTGCACACCCTTGCCTTGGTCGGAGGCGGTGAACGCCGGAATCACCTTGCTCCAACCGGGTTCCGGGACGGAGTACGCGACGAGGGTGATGCTGGTGCGGGCGCCGCCCGGCCCGCCGCCACCGACCACGTCGCTGGGTCCGGGGTTGCATGCGGCCAGGACGGCGGTCGTCAGCGCGAGCGCGGCTACCGGCCGGACCCTGCGCGGTTTGAGCCCGCTGTCGTTGAGCCCGCTGTTGTTGAGCATTGTGGCCTTCCAGTGCGAGACGGATTTGGTCCCGTTGTTGCGGAACGGCACTGGAAACGCGACGAGAATCAACCAACTCCACACCAGACCGCGCACGGGTTCGGGAGTCAGCGACAACAGTGCACGAGAACACCGCATTGGAAAAGCGCGGGTGCCAGATGCATGCCGCGAAGCCTAACAAAAAATCGCTGGCCCGCCACCGGGCCTCGCCCCGGCCGGGTCAGTGCGTCACCAGCCAGGTGACGATCACCAGCACCACCAGCGCGACGAGAATCGTCGTCACGTGCGAGCGAGGCATAGCGCTATCCGGCGGTCGCGTCGGCGTGGCGGGCGCGGCGCATCAGCGCGATCCCCTTGCCCAGTAGCCCGTCCAGCCCGGCCGCGGTGAGGTAGGCCACCCCCAACACCACGGGCATCACCACCATGGCCTGCAGGACGAACGCGAGCCCCGAAAGCCACAGCTCGTTGCCGTCCCACCAATTCAGAAACCCGTCCATCAGGCTTAAGCCTATTCGGCCCGGCACCCGAAACCAATGTGCCAGGATCGGCGCATGTCATCGGGGTCTTCCGAATCTCAGGACACGACCTGCCTCGTCGTCGGCGGCGGTCCGGCGGGCGTCATGCTCGGCCTGCTCTTGGCCCGCGCCGGCGTCGACGTCACGGTGATGGAGAAACATGCCGACTTCTTGCGGGACTTCCGCGGGGACACCGTGCACGCGAGCACGCTGCAACTGCTCGACGAACTCGGCCTGGGCGCGCGGTTCGCCGAGATTCCGCATCGCCTGATCAGCACGATCCGGATGGAGGTCCAGAACGGGACGGTCGATCTCGACCTGACCCGGCTGCCCGGATCGCACCAGCACATCGCGCTAGTGCCGCAGTGGGATTTCCTCGAAATGGTGGCCGCCGCCGCCGAGGCCGAGCCGACCTTCCGGCTGCTGCGCAGCACGGAGGTCCTCGGCGTGGTCCGGGACGGCGACCGCGTCGTCGGTGTCACATACCGGGACCACGCCGATCCGGCGGGTCCGATCCGGGAGATGCGGGCGGAGTTGACCGTGGCGTGCGACGGGCGGTCATCGACGGTGCGGTCCGCGATGGGGCTGACGCCGCGCAGCTTCGGCGCCCCTATGGACGTGTGGTGGTTTCGCCTGCCCCGCCGGTCCGACGACCCCAGCGGGCTGGCCGGCGTGCTGCGCGCCGGGCACGCGACGATCATGATCGACCGCGGCGACTACTACCAGATCGCCTACATCATCCCGAAGGGCAGCGACGCCAGGCTTCGGGCCGAAGGAATCGAAGCGCTGCACCGGGCCCTGATCGGCATGGTGCCCTGGATCGCCGACCGCATTGATCAGCTCGCCTCGTTCGACGACGTGAAACTGCTTGACGTGCAGTTGAATCGGCTCTCCCGGTGGTACTCCGACGGCGTGCTGTTCATCGGCGATGCCGCGCATGCGATGTCGCCGGTCGGTGGCGTCGGCATCAACCTGGCGGTCGCCGACGCCGTGGCCACCGCCCGGATACTGGCCGCTCCCCTGCGCTCGGGGCGGGTGTCCACCCGTCAGCTGGCCCGCGTGCAGCTGCGGCGCTGGCTTCCGACGGCGGTTCTGCAGGCGGCGCAACGGATGATCCACGCGAACGTGATCGCGGCAGCGGTGGCCGAAAGCGACCACGGCTCGGGAGCCAATGACTCGCGAAGCGCTCCACGAGCGGTACGGCTGGTGGGCCGGGCGGTGGCATTGCGGCGCCTGGTCGGCTACCTGGTCGCGATCGGCCCCCTCCCCGAGCATGCGCCCGGCTATGCTCGCCGGCCACCCCGGCGCAGCGGGTGATCCAAGACACTGGCGGCGCGCCGCTCGGCGGAAAGCGTGGACGGGGAGCAGGTAAACAGTCGATGATGTCGGGATGGTCCTGCACGCCGAACCCGCCGACCAGCCCGCCGAGCCGGTGGCCGAGCAAGCGTACGAAGCGGCCCTCGCGGCGCCCATCGACTTCAGCGCCCCGGCGCCCTTCTCGGCCACCGGGACCCTGCGCAACCCCTTCCCGCCGATCGCCGACTACGCGTTCCTCTCCGACTGGGAGACCACCTGCCTGATCTCGCCGGCCGGATCCGTGGAATGGATGTGTGTGCCCCGGCCGGACTCACCGAGCGTGTTCGGTTCGATCCTGGACCGCAGCGCCGGCCATTTCCGGCTCGGGCCCTACGGGGTGTCCGTGCCGTCGGCGCGGCGCTACCTGCCCGGCAGCCTGATCATGGAGACCACCTGGCAGACCCACACCGGGTGGCTCATCGTGCGGGACACGCTAGTGATGGGGCCTTGGCATGACGTGGAGCGCCGCTCCCGAACCCACCGGCGCACGCCGATGGACTGGGACGCCGAGCACATCCTGCTGCGGACCGTGCGCTGCGTGAGCGGCACCGTCGAGCTGATGATGAGCTGCGAACCGGCGTTCGACTATCACCGCGTGGGCGCAACCTGGGAATACTCCGCCAACGCGTACGGCGAGGCCATCGCCCGCGCCACCAAGCATCCCGACGCGCACCCCACCCTGCGGCTGACGACCAACCTGCGGATCGGCCTGGAGGGGCGGGAGGCGCGGGCGCGCACCCGGATGAAGGAGGGCGACGACGTCTTCGTCGCGCTCAGCTGGACCAAGCACCCGGCGCCGCAGACCTACCAAGAGGCCGCCGACAAGATGTGGCAGACCACCGAGTGCTGGCGGCAGTGGATCAACATCGGCAACTTCCCCGACCACCCCTGGCGGGCCTACCTGCAGCGCAGCGCCCTCACGCTGAAGGGGTTGACGTATTCGCCGACCGGCGCACTGCTGGCGGCCGCCACCACGTCACTTCCCGAGACGCCGCAGGGCGAGCGCAACTGGGACTACCGCTACGCCTGGGTGCGCGATTCCACGTTCGCCCTTTGGGGCCTGTACACGCTGGGGCTGGACCGCGAGGCCGACGACTTCTTCGCGTTCATCGCCGACGTCTCCGGCGCCAACAACGACGAGCGCCACCCGCTGCAGGTCATGTACGGCGTCGGGGGCGAGCGGAGCCTGGTGGAGGAGGAGCTGCACCACCTGTCCGGCTACGACCACGCGCGGCCGGTTCGCATCGGCAACGGCGCCTACAACCAGGACCAGCACGACATCTGGGGCTCGATCCTGGACTCGTTCTACCTGCACTGCAAGTCGCGCGAGCAGATCCCCGAGAGCCTATGGCCGGTGCTGAAGAAGCAGGTGGAGGAGGCGGTCAAGCATTGGCGCGAGCCCGACCGCGGCATCTGGGAGGTGCGCGGCGAACCGCAGCACTTCACGTCGTCGAAGGTGATGTGCTGGGTGGCGCTCGACCGCGGCGCGAAGCTCGCGCAGCGGCAGGGCGAGAAGAGCTACGCCCAGCAGTGGCGGGCCATCGCCGAGGAGATCAAGGAGGACATCCTCGAGCACGGGGTGGACTCCCGCGGTGTGTTCACGCAGCGCTACGGCAGCGACGCGCTGGACGCCTCGCTGCTGCTGGTCGTGCTGACCAGGTTCCTGCCGCCGGACGACCCGCGGGTGCGTAACACCGTGCTGGCCATCGCCGACGAGCTCACTCAGGACGGTTTGGTGCTGCGCTACCGCGTGGAGGAGACCGACGACGGGTTGACCGGCGAGGAAGGCACCTTCACGATCTGCTCGTTCTGGCTGGTGTCGGCGCTGGTCGAGATCGGCGAGGTGGCGCGCGCCAAGCGGCTGTGTGAGCGGCTGCTGTCCTACGCCAGCCCGCTGCATCTCTACGCCGAGGAGATCGAGCCGCGAACCGGCCGGCAGCTGGGTAACTTCCCGCAGGCGTTCACCCACCTGGCGCTGATCAACGCCGTGGTCCACGTGATTCGCGCCGAAGAGGAGGCCGACGGCTCCGGGGTGTTCCAGCCCGCCAACGCGCCTATGTAGTGGCGATCGCGAGCGCGGCGAAGCCGGGCGAAGCGGGTCGCCACCATCAAACTCCCGTGGCGATCGCGGGCGCGCGTCAGTTCAGGGCGTCGACGTTGTCCATCATGCGTTGCGCGATCTCGGTGGCGCCGGTGTCGGCGCCGCTTTCGCCGTCGCCCGGCGTCGATTGCACCGCGTTGAAGAGGTCCACCTCGACCTCGACGAGGCAATTACCCCGCACGCCGACGGCGCGCTCCTCCGGGATGGAGTCGGAATCGGGATCTTCCGAGTCGAACCCGACCAAGACGGTCGCGCCCAGCACGGTACCTGTCGCGCGCACCTGGGTGATCTTCGCCTTGAGCCGAAACACGCTGTCCTGCAGCGGTTGCGTCTTGCCCTCGCAGGTTTGCCACTGCTTCGAGAAATCGGCGAAGAGCGCGTTGGCCTCGGCGGCCGTGGGCAGGCTGACGATGCCCTCCTTGACGGCGGTCACCGAAGCCGACTTGGCGGCGTGGTGCCACGCTTCCACCGCGACGCCGCGGACATTGCTGGACTGATAGGCAGTCTGCTCGAGCATCCCCGCCACACCGAGGCAGTCGGCCGATGTGGCGGGTCCCGCGGCACGCAGCACCTCGGGGCCGCCGAATCGCGGGGGGGAAGCGGGGATCGAGAACCAAGGATTGCTTGAGCACCCGCGACAGCGGGACGCGTCCGAGCAACGCCCGCTTGAGGGCGGGGCCGGTGAGCGGACGGAGGATCGGCGTGGGCACGGGTTGCGCTTCCCCGCCGACGGTCGCGGTGCAGCCGGCGGTGACGATCGCCACCGTCGGCAACACTGTTAATAACCAACGCTTCTTATGCACTCTTTTGTGTTTCTGCCTGGATTCGCCCCCGTGCCATGGCAACCCGGAGCGCGGCGGCGAATGTCGTTGCTTACTCCGTGATTACCAGGAGTTCACTCTTGCGCGCGAACCAAACACCGTGGGCACAACCAAATTACAGCGGAACTTCAGCAAGGTCCCAGCATCGAATGTGCGGGACCGGCGCCGTCAGCCCAGGGCGCTCACCCTGTCCATCATGGCGCGCGCAACGTCCATCCCGCTGTTGTCCAGCGTGCCCGATCCCGGGTCGGAAGGGCGCCGGTCACCGAAGAACACCACCTCGACCTCGACGATGCAGTTCGACCGGACCCCGATGGCCCGCGCCTGCGGTGTGGGCCGCAGCGGCGGCATGTTGGGCAGCGTGGATGTCGCGGTGTTCGTCGCCGCGATAAAGGAATCCGTGACGCGAACGTCGCTGATGACGTTCGTCGTGCTGATCGGGCCCGTTTGCTCCGTCGTCGTGGTGCCGTTGCACTTCCGCCACTGGTCGGCGAATTGGAGGAACCGCGCCTGGGCGGCCGCGGCGGAGGGCAGCGAGACCACACCCTCCATCACGGTGATCACCTGCGCCGGCTCGCCGTTGTTCCACCACGACTCCGATGCGACATCCCTGACGTCGGCGGAGCTGTAGATGCTGCGCTGCAGCATCGCCGTCACGCCCTGGCAGTCGGCCGGCGACACCACGTCGTCGCGGTGGTACAGCTTCTCCGGCCCGCCGAAGTCTGGTGGGTTGCGCAGGACGAACTGCTGGTTGAGCATTCGCGACAGCGCGACGCCATCGAGCAACACCTGCTTGACCGTCGCGCCGGTGATCGGTTGCGGCTTGATATTCGGCGCCGGCTTCGCGGTGCCGTCCACCACCGAACCGCAGCCCGCCGCCAACGCGGCGACCACCGTCAACGCCGTCACCGCCCCAGCTCCGCGCACGATTATTTCTTGCCCTTGTCCCCGGCCGCGTCGGTCGACAACGCTGCGACGAACGCTTCCTGCGGCACATCGACCCGCCCGATGGTCTTCATCCGCTTCTTGCCTTCCTTCTGCTTTTCCAGCAGCTTGCGCTTCCGGGTGATGTCACCGCCGTAGCACTTCGACAGCACGTCCTTGCGGATCGCGCGAATGTTCTCGCGCGCAATGATTTTCGATCCGATCGCGGCTTGCACTGGAACCTCGAACTGCTGGCGCGGGATGAGTTCCTTGAGCTTGGTGGTCATCTTGTTGCCATAGGCCGACGCGCCGTCCTTGTGCACGATCGCGCTGAACGCGTCGACGGCCTCGCCCTGCAGCAGGATGTCGACCTTGACCAGGTCGGCCTCCTGCTCACCGGCCTCCTCGTAGTCGAGGCTGGCGTAGCCGCGGGTCCGGGACTTCAGCGAGTCGAAGAAGTCGAAGATGATCTCCCCGAGCGGCATCGTGTAGCGCAGTTCCACCCGTTCGGGCGACAGGTAGTCCATGCCGCCCAGTTCGCCGCGGCGCGACTGACACAATTCCATGATGGTGCCGATGAATTCGCTCGGCGCGATGACGGTGACCTTGACCACAGGCTCGTACACCGAGCGCACCTTGCCCTCCGGCCAGTCCGACGGATTGGTCACCACGATCTCGGTGCCGTCCTCCTTGATGACTCGGTAGACGACGTTCGGCGACGTCGAGATGAGGTCCAGGTCGAATTCGCGTTCCAGCCGCTCGCGGGTGATCTCCATGTGCAGCAAACCCAGGAAGCCGCAACGGAATCCGAAGCCCAACGCCACCGAGGTTTCCGGTTCGTAGGTCAGGGCCGCGTCGTTGAGCTGAAGCTTGTCCAGGGCGTCGCGCAGGTCCGGATAGTCCGAGCCGTCCACGGGATAGAGGCCCGAGTAGACCATCGGCTTGGGCTCGCGGTAGCCGGTCAGCGCCTCCTTGGCGCCGTTGCGGGCCGTCGTCACGGTGTCGCCCACCTTGGATTGGCGGACGTCCTTGACGCCGGTGATCAGGTAGCCCACCTCCCCCACGCCGAGGCCTTCGCTTGGCTTCGGCTCGGGAGAGACGATGCCGACCTCCAGCAGCTCGTGCGTGGCGCCGGTCGACATCATCAGGATGCGCTCGCGCGGAACGATCTTGCCGTCCACCACGCGGACATAGGTCACCACGCCCCGGTAGATGTCGTAGACGGAGTCGAAGATCATCGCGCGGGTCGGGGCGTCGGCGTCGCCCTGCGGTGGCGGGACCTGGCGCACCACCTCGTCGAGCAATTCGCTCACGCCCTCACCGGTTTTGCCGGAGACCCGCAGCACGTCGTCGGGCTCGCAGCCGATGATGTGGGCGATCTCGCCCGCGTAACGGTCCGGGTCGGCGGCCGGCAGGTCGATCTTGTTGAGCACCGGGATGATGGTCAGGTCGCGATCGAGCGCCAGGTAGAGATTGGCCAGCGTCTGCGCCTCGATGCCCTGAGCGGCGTCGACCAGCAGGATCGCCCCTTCGCACGCCTCCAGCGCGCGCGACACCTCGTAGGTGAAGTCGACGTGGCCCGGGGTGTCGATGAGGTGCAGAACATACTCTTTGTCGCCGGCCTTCCAGGGCAGCCGCACGTTCTGCGCCTTGATGGTGATGCCGCGCTCGCGCTCGATGTCCATCCGGTCCAGGTACTGGGCGCGCATGGAACGCTCGTCGACGACGCCGGTGAGCTGGAGCATCCGGTCGGCCAGCGTGGACTTGCCGTGGTCGATGTGAGCGATGATGCAGAAATTCCTGATCTGCGCCGGCGCGGTGAAGGTCTTGTCGGCGAAACTGCTGATGGGAATCTCCTGGTCTACTGATGCTCGAGGGCGCCCGGGCCTGCGCCTTCCGGCGACTCGTGGGCATGTCCAGGGTAACTACCCCGCCGCCGCAACACACTCGGACACGATCTCCCCCACTCGCTCACGTTCTATGCTGCGAATATGGCGTCTGCCAAGAAATCACAGTGGAAGACGTTTCGGCGGTTTGCGGAGAACCTGGTCGTCACGGGGGCCCCGCGGCTGGTTCGGCATCTGGAGAATTCGCAGACCGTGCTGCGCGAGCTGCAGCAGGCCGTGAAGATCACCGCGAACGTCATCGCCGCGGCCACACCGCAGCCGCCCGCCGCCGTCACCGCGGGTCGGCCGGTGACCAGCGCCAGCTTCCCCACGGCGCAGCGGGCGCGCAAGCTGGTCTACGCGCCCGACCTCGACGGCCAGGCCGATCCCGGGGAGGTCGTCTGGACCTGGGTGGTCTACGAGGACGACCCGACCCGCGGCAAGGACCGTCCGGTGCTGGTCGTGGGCCGCGACCGCAGCGCATTGCTGGGCCTGATGATGTCGAGCCAGGAGCGCCACGCCGCCGACCCGAACTGGGTGGGGATCGGCTCCGGGGACTGGGATTGCGAGGGCAGGGAGAGCTGGGTGCGGCTGGACCGGGTGCTCGACGTGCCCGAGGAGGGCATCCGCCGCGAGGGCGCGATCATGGCGCGCGAGGTCTTCGACGTGGTGGCCGCCCGGCTGCGCGCCGAGTACTCCTGGCGCTAGTTCTTCGCCCAGCGTGTAACCACGGCGACAAAACGGCCGGATTTTCGCCCTGAGTGCACGCTCGGCGACCGTGCGCCCGGTCAGCCCTGCGTGATGTAGGAGTGCAGCTGCTGCTGCTCGGCCTCGAGCTCTTCCATCCGGGTCTTCACCACGTCGCCAATGCTGACGATGCCGATCAGCTGCTTGCCCTCGAGCACCGGCACGTGGCGCACCCGGTTGTTGGTCATCAGCGCGCTGAGCGAGTCGACGGTGTCGGACTTCGTGCAGGTGGCGACCGTGGCGGTCATGATCTGCGACACCGGGCGGGCCAGCACGTCGGGGCCCTGCGCGTGCAGTTGGCGCACGACATCGCGCTCGGAGACCATGCCGACGACCCCGCCGTCACCGACCACGACCATCGCCCCGATGTTCCGCTCGGCCAGACCGGCGAGCAGGTCCCGGACGGGGGCGTCCGGGGTGATCGTCGCCACCGCCCCACCCTTGTTCCGCAAGACGTCTGCGATACGCATCGGGGCCTCCCGCCGGTTGTGATCCGCTTCACACAGGCTACGGCTATCTGGCCCTGCGGAAAAGCCGCTGGAAGAACCGTGTCGATCCGCGCACCGCAGCCCGGTTGATTGCGAGGATGGCGCCATGATCGAAATCACCCTGCTCGGAACCGGTAGTCCCATTCCCGACCCGAACCGCGCCGGGCCGTCGACCCTGGTCCGCGCCGGCGGCCAGGTGTTCCTGGTCGATTGCGGGCGCGGGGTGTTGCAACGCGCGGCGGCGATCGGTGTCGGGGCCGCCGGGCTGTCGGCGTTGCTGCTCACCCACTTGCACAGCGACCACATCGGCGACCTCGGCGACCTCCTCATCACGCGGTGGATCAGCACCTTCGCGCCGGATCCCGCGCCGCTGCCGATCATCGGGCCGCCCGGCACCGCCGAGACCGTCGAGGCGACGCTCAAGGCGTTCGGCCACGACATCGGCTACCGGATCGCCCACCACGCCGACCTGAACGAACCGCCCGCGGTCGAGGTGCACGAACACACCGAGGGACCGGTGTGGGACCGCGACGGCGTCACCATCCGAGTGGCGCCGACCGACCACCGGCCGGTGACGCCGACCATCGGCTTCCGCATCGAGGCCGACGGCACCTCGGTGGTGCTGGCCGGCGACACCGTGCCCTGCGCCGGCCTGGACGCGCTCGCGAGCGGCGCGGACGCGCTGGTGCACACCGTGATCCGCAAGGACATCCTCGGCAACATTCCGCAGCAGCGCGTGCGCGACGTCTGCGACTACCACTCGTCAGTGCAGGAAGCGGCCGCGACGGCGGCGCGCGCGGGGGTGGGCACGTTGGTGATGACGCACTACGTGCCGGCCCTGGTGCCGGGCCAGGAGGAGCAGTGGCGGACCCTGGCCGCCTCCGAATTCGGCGGGCGAATCGAACTGGGCGACGACTTGCACCGCGTCGAGGTGTAGATCGCCGCTAGGCATACTGCGGCGACCCGCCTCGCGCGGCTACGCCGCGCTCGCGATCGCCGCTAGGCATACTGCGGCGACCCGCCTCGCGCGGCTACGCCGCGCTCGCGATCGCCGCTAGGCCAGCCGGGTGACCTCCACCACGACGTCGAGGTCGGTCGCGCCCTCACCCGAGTAGATCCCCTTCAGCGGGGACACGTCGGTGTAGTCGCGGCCGGCGCCCACGCTCACGTACTGTTCGCTGATCGGGGCGTTGTTGGTGGGGTCGTAGGCCCACCAACCGCCGGTCCAGACCTCGATCCAGGCGTGGCTGCGCCCGTCGACGGTCTCCCCGACGACGGCGTCCCGCTTCGGGTACAGGTAACCCGAGACGTAACGCGCGGGAATCCCCATGCCGCGCAACAACATCAGCGACAGGTGCACGAAGTCCTGGCAGACACCCTTGCCCTCGTTTAGGGCGTCCAGCCCCGACGAGGCCACGCTGGTGGTGCCGGGCAGGTAGTCCAGCTGCTCGCGCACCCAGCCGGCCGCCGCGACGACGGCTTCGGACGGCGTATGGGACTTGGCGATCTTCTTGCCCACCGACGCCACCCGTTTGCTCGCGGGCGTGTGCTCGGTGGGGCGCAGCAGCTCGTCGAACCGGTCGATCACGGCCTCGGTCCGCAGATCGCTCCAGGTCACCTCGGCGTCGGGCCCCTCCGGCTCCTCGGTCTCAACCACCGACGACGACGTGACGGTGAGGTCGGTGTGCGGGGCGTGCAGGTCGAACGCGGTGACGGCGGTGCCCCAGTAGTCGATGTAGCGGTAGGAGCGGGTCGCGGGAATGGTCTCGACGCGGTTGAGAATGACGTTCTGCCGGGTGTTCGACCGCGGGGTCAACCGGGCCTCGTTGTACGAAGCCGTCACCGGCGACTGGTAGGCATAACCGGTGGTGTGCACGATCCGCAGCCGCCACATCAGCCGTCCCCCTGCCGGGTAACCAGCCGGCCGCGTTGGCCGGCATCCGACCACGCTACCCAAGGGGTGACGTGGAAGTACTGCAGCGACAACGCCTCACCGACATCGCGGCAGGTCCGCTGCAGGTCGGCCAGGCGAGTCTCCAACGACTCGAGCAGCACACCAGGTTCCACGAACTCCAGCTCGCTGCGCGCCCGGCCGAGCAGGCGCTGCGCCTCCGCGGTGGACCCGACGCGGCTCTGCGGACTGTGCAGCAGCTCGTCGAGGCTGTGTTCGGCCAGCTTGAGCGAGTAGAACACCGACCGCGGGAACAGCCGGTCCAACAGCATGAACTCGACCACCCGGGCCGCGTCGAGCACACCCCGGTAGGTCCGCAGGTACGTGTCGTGCGCTCCCGCCGAGCGCAGCAGCGTCACCCACGCCGGCGACGACGCGCTGTCCCCCACCCGGGACAGCAGCAGCCGCACCGTCATGTCGACCCGTTCGATGGCGCGGCCCAGCACCATGAAGCGGTACCCGTCGTCGCGCGACAGCGTCGAGTCGGCGAGCCCGGCGAACATCGCGGCCCGGCCCTCGATATAGGACAAAAACTCGTGCGGGCCAAGGCGTTTGGCAGCGCGCCAGCGTTCCGGCAGGGCGTTGTAGGTGGTGTTGAGGCATTCCCAGATCTCGCTGGACGTGACCTCCCGCGCCGACTTCGCGTTCTCCCGGGCCGCCGTTACCGCGTCGACGATCGAACAGCCGCCGGTCGTGTTCGTGCCGAAGGCCACCAAGTCGGTCAACGACCACACGTCCAGGTCGTGATCGGGCGGCTCGATGCCGAGCACCCGCAGCAGGAGCCGCGACGCCTGGTCGGGGTCGACGCTGGAGTCCTCCAGCAGTTGGTGCAGTGCCACGTCGAGGATCCGCGCGGTGTCGTCGGCGCGCTCCACGTAGCGGCCGATCCAGTACAGCGCCTCGGCGTTGCGGGCCAGCATCAGGGGACCGTCCTTTGCTGCTGCTGTTGCTGGGTCTGTTCGTGCTGCGGCGGGTCGGTGGGCTGCGCCGGCTGCTGCGCCAGCCGTGGGGCGCCGTCCAGCGCCGGGTCGGGCATGGACTTCGGCAGCGACCGCACCACCTCGGCGGCGCCCAGCTCGCGGTCGCCGCCGGTCGCCCGCGGCGCCAGCACCCAGGTGTCCTTGGACCCACCGCCCTGGCTGGAGTTGACCACCCGCGAGCCCTCGACCAGCGCCACCCGCGTCAACCCGCCCGGCAGCACCCACACGTCGTCGCCGTCGTTGACCGCGAACGGCCGCAGGTCGACGTAGCGCGGCGCCAGTGCGCTGCCGACCTGCGTCGGGACGGTCGACAGCTCCATCATCGGCTGGGCGATCCAGCTGCGCGGGTCGTCGCGGATCTTCTTGGCGACGGTGGCCAGCTCCTTCTCGGAGGCGTCCGGGCCGAACACTATGCCGTAGCCGCCGGAGCCCTCGACGGGCTTGAGCACCAGCTCGTCGATGCGGTCCAGCACCTCTTCGCGTTCGTCGTCCAGCCAGCACCGGTAGGTCTCCACGTTGGCCAGCAGCGGCTTCTCGCCGAGGTAGTACTCGATCATGGTTGGCACGTAGGTGTAGACCAGCTTGTCGTCGCCGACCCCGTTACCGATCGCGCTGGAGATCACCACGTTGCCCGCGCGGGCGGCGTTGACCAGGCCCGCCACCCCCAGGACCGAATCGGCCCGGAACTGCAGCGGATCCAGGAAGACGTCGTCGATGCGCCGGTAGATGACGTCGACCTGGCGCTCGCCCTCCGTGGTGCGCATATAGACCTGGTTGTCGCGGCAGAACAGGTCCCGCCCCTCGACCAGCTCCACGCCCATCTGCCGGGCCAGCAGCGAATGCTCGAAGTACGCCGAGTTGTAGACGCCGGGGGTCAGCACCACCACGGTCGGGTCGGCCTCGTTGGTGGCCGCGGAGTTGCGCAGCGCGCGCAACAGGTGCGACGAGTAGTCATCGACCGCACGCACCCGGTGGATCGCGAACAGATTCGGGAACACCCGAGCCATGGTGCGGCGGTTCTCCATGACGTAGGACACCCCCGACGGCGACCTCAGGTTGTCCTCGAGGACCCGGAAGTTGCCCTTCTCGTCGCGGATCAGGTCGATGCCGGCGACGTGGATTCGCACCCCGTTGGGCGGGACGATCCCGACGGCCTGCCGGTGGAAGTGCTCGCACGAGGTCACCAGCCGCCGCGGGATGACGCCGTCGTTGAGGATCTCCTGGTCGCCGTAGATGTCGTCGAGGTACAGCTCGAGGGCCTTGACGCGCTGGATGATACCGCGCTCGAGCTTGCTCCACTCCGGGCCCGAAATCACCCGCGGCACGAGGTCGAGAGGGAACGGGCGCTCCTGGCCGGACAGGGAGAACGTGATGCCCTGATCGAAGAAGGCGCGGGCCAGAGCTTCGGCGCGGGCCTTGAGCTCGGAGGCGTCCGACGGCGCCAGCTCCGCGTAAATCCCCTTGTAGGGGCCGCGGACCTCGCCGTGGGCGTCGAACATCTCGTCGAAGGCCTTCGAATACACCTCCGCGTAGGCGTCCGACGCGGTATACCCGCCGAAAATGCGCTCGGAACGGGGCGCGGGCAACCCTCTGGTCTCCTTCAGCTCGTTTGTAACACTCACTTGTCAGATGCTGCCTCAAACCGAGGTTACGGCTGGCTGTGGGTCTCCATTTTGGGAGAAAACGTAACCGACTGCTAACCTGGGCAGTCGCCGTCGGGATAGAGGCGACTCTGACATGCACCGACTCCGGCAGACACCAACGACTTAACGAAGGAACGACACGCGTGGCCAACATCAAGTCGCAGCAGAAGCGCAATCGCACCAATGAGCGCGCCCGCCTGCGCAACAAGTCGGTGAAGTCGTCGCTGCGCACGGCCGTACGCGCTTTCCGCGAGGCCGCCCACGCCGGCGAGAAGGACAAGGCCGCGGAGCTGCTGCTGGTGACCAACCGCAAGCTCGACAAGGCGGCCAGCAAGGGCGTGATTCACAAGAACCAGGCGGCCAACAAGAAGTCCGCGCTGGCGCGCGCCCTCAA
The DNA here is from genome assembly GCF_036409085.1 of Mycobacterium sp. 050134. Classification (NCBI taxonomy): domain Bacteria; kingdom Bacillati; phylum Actinomycetota; class Actinomycetes; order Mycobacteriales; family Mycobacteriaceae; genus Mycobacterium; species Mycobacterium sp. 050134. Next base: position 112,917 of record NZ_JAZGLV010000016.1, on the reverse strand, counting down.
CAAGATCTGACCTCGGCCGCGTTCTTCAGCGGGACCGGTTGGCGGCCAGCTCCGCGACGGTCCGCACCGCGGATTCCATTGCATAGTCGGCGTCGGCCACGGCGCCTTTGACGTTGGCGTTCAGCGCCGCGACCACCTGCATCGCCGTCGCCACCGATTCGCGCGACCAGCGCCGCCCCTGCTTCTGCGCCTTCTGCACCCGCCAGGGCGGCATTCCCAGCTGCGCCGCCAGGCGATAGGGATCGCCCGAGAGCGGACCCACCCGGCCGATCGAATGGACCGCCTCGGCCAGCGCATCCGCCAGCACCACCAGCGGCTCCCCCCGCATCATCGCCCAGCGCAGCGCCTCGACGGCGCCCTCGACGTCCCCGGTTACGGCCTTGTCCGCGATGTCGAAGCCCTTCACTTCGGCCTTGCCGCTGTGGTAGCGGCGTACGGCCGCGGCGTCCACGGCACCGGCGGTGTCGGCGACCAGTTGCGAGCAGGCCGAGGCAAGTTCGCGCACGTCCGAGCCGACGGCGTCCAGCAGGGCGGTGACCGTCTCCTCGTCGACCTTGACGCGCAGCGCGCGGAACTCCTTGCGGATGAAGTCGACCCGCTCGCTCAGCTTGGTGATCTTGGCGCAGGGATGCACGATCGCACCGAGCGACTGCAGCTCGGTGGCCAGCGCCTTGGCGCGCCCGCCGCCCGAGTGCACGACCACCAGCGTGGTGCCCGCAGTCAGATCGGCGGCGGCCGACGTGATCATGGCCGCCGTCTCCTTGCCCGCTTCGCCGGCCGCCTCCAGCACGACGACGCGCTCGTCGGCGAACAACGACGGGCTCAGCAGCTCGGCGAGCTCGTAGGTGCCCACGTCACCGGCCCGCATCCGGTTGACCGGAATGTCCACGTCGTTCGGGGCTTTGGCCCGCTTGCGGGCCACCCGCAGCACCTCGGCCACGGCGCGCTCGACCAGCAATTCCTCGTCGCCGAGGACAAGGTGCAACGGCGAATCCTCGCTCATCCCACGATGGTGTCACGACCGACCGACGGCCCCGCCGGACGGATCCCACTGTTCGCAGAGCAGCCAGGCCAGCGCCCATAGGCCAAAGGCGATCAGCGTGACGCGGCCGGTCGCCCGGAACCAGCGCCATCGCCACAGCAGGACCGCCGACACCGCGACGGCCCCGACCACCAGCGTGCCTGGCACACCGGCCGGAACCGGGACGGTCGCCGCCGGTATGCCCGCCGCCGACCGCGCCACGCGCAGGACCCACCACACCTCGGGGCCGGTGAACCGGATGAGCAGCTCCGCGGCCGGACGCCACACCACACACGCGACGGCCGCCGCGCTGCCCAGCACGGTGATTGGCGCTATCACCGGGGCGACCAACAGGTTGGCGCCCACCGCGACCAGGCTGACCCGACCGGAGATGCCGGCCACCAGCGGGGCGGTCACCACGTGCGCGGCCCAAGCGACCGCGAACGCGTCCGCCAGCGGCTTGGGCCACCCGCGACTGACCAGGCGCCGCGACCACACCGGGGCCGCGACAACCAGTGCAGCCGTCGCCAACACGGACAGCGCGAAGCCCACGTCGACGGCCAGGTGCGGGGCGACGGCCAGCAGCACGAGGACCGTCGCCGACAGCGCCGGGATCGCTTGGCGCCGGCGGGACGAAAGGATCGCCGCCAGCGCGATGACGCCCATGACGGCCGCCCGCAGCACGCTCGCGGTCGGCTGGACGACGACAACGAATGCCGCCAGCGCCATGGCGGCGAGCGCGACGGCCGCCCTGGGACCGATCAGCCGCGCCGAGAACAGCACCGCGGCGCACACGATCGTGACGTTGGCCCCCGATACCGCGGTCAGATGGGTCATGCCCGCCGCGCGGAACGCGCGGCCTGTTTCGGCGCTCACGGCCGAGGTGTCGCCGAGAACCAGGGCGGGCAGCATCGCGGCCTGGTCGGCGGGCAGGACGGCCCGGACCGCGGCGGCGAACCGGCCGCGCACGGTCTGGGCGGCGCGTTGCGCCGCGCCCGCGGTGCCGGCGGTCGGCCGGCCGGTGGCGGTGAGCACCGCGATCGTCAGATCGTGGCGGAGCGGACGGCCGATGCGCGCCGTGAACCGGACCGGCCGGCCGGGCAGCACCGGTCCAGCCTGAGGGCCGTCCTTCGGGTCGTCTTGGACGGTGAACTCCGAGGCACGCGCGAACACGACGACGCGACCGGACAGCTCGTCGTCGCCGACGCGCCGCAGGTTGGCCCGGAACATCAGCCGGCCACCCCCGAGCGGCACAGCGCTCTCGGTGGGCGTGACCGTCACCGGGGCCGCCCTGCCGTAGGCGGCGGTGATCGGGTGGTGACCGACCGCGTCGGCGCGCAGCGCGATCGCGAACCCGTAGCCCGCGCCGACCACGCCGACCACCGCCAGTCCGGCGCTCACCGCGCGGAGGCGCTCGCCCCGGTAGGGGCGGCGCGCCACGCGCCAGGCCAGCGCGGCGGAACCGGCCGCCAGGCCGACACAACACAGCGCCGCGCCCCGGCCGACCGGCCAGCAGATCCCGGCGGCGGTCACCACCCAACACGCGAGCGCGGCCGGTACGAGCCGCACGTCGACCTTGGCGGGTGCCGGCTCGGCGGCGGGAAGCACGCGGCTCAGACACGGACCAGGGCGCGCAATTTGTCCAGGCGCGCCGGGCCGATGCCGTCGACGTCGGCCAGCTGTTCGACGCTGGTGAATTTGCCGTGGGCCTGCCGCCAGGCCACGATGGCGGCCGCGGTGACCGGCCCCACCCCGGGCAGGGCGTCCAGCTGCTCCATGGTCGCGGTGTTGAGGTCGAGCACCTCTCCCGCCTTGGGCTTGGCCGGGCCCGGCCCACCCCCCGGTGCGGGCGTCCGCGAAGTCGGCGGCGAGCCCGACGCCACCGAGCTGCCCAGCGCGGGCGGCTGCCCGGCGGACGGGGCGAGCCCGACGACGATCTGCTCGCCGTCGCCGACCGGCCGCGCCATGTTCAGCCCGATGGTGTCCGCCCCGTTCACCGCGCCACCGGCGGCCTGCAGCGCGTCGGCGATGCGCGCGCCGGGAGCCAGCGTGACCAGACCGGGGGTGCGCACCAGGCCGACGATGCTGACCACCACCGGGTGGTCGGCCCCACCCGGCGGCCCGGGATTGGCGGAGGACCGCGGGGACGCGGCGGTGGCTCGCTCGACCGGGGGAAGCTTGGCCGACATCACCGGGGCCGGACGGTCGCGCAGCATGGTGAGCACCGTGACCAGGACGGCGAGCACCGCCACGATCGCCAGCCCGATGGCGCCCGCCCGGCCGGGGTCGGCACGCATCCTGGCCGCCCAGCCGCGGGCCGGCGACGCGTCGGGTATCCACCTGGGCAGCAACGAGTTCTGGTCCTCGTCCGGGGACCGGTCGGAGTCCCCCGAGTCCGCCGACGAGAGGTCGGCGCTGGGGGCGGCAGGCGGATCGGCGTCGGGGTCCGCCCCGAGCCTTCGGTGCAGCCGTTCGGCGGGCAGTTCTGTTCGCATGCGCCGACCGTAGGTGCGCCGACCGCCAGACCGGGGCGCCCCGACGGCGCCGCGCGGCCCGCCTGTGCATTAACCCGAGGGTGTGGACAAGCACCGAGGGCGATGGGTCAAGATGGAGGTTGGAGCGAACGACCGGACGGGACGTGGCGCGACCGCAGCGGCTCACCGCGCTCCCCCCGGACCGACAGGAGTCTGCCATGCAACTGGCGCTGACACCGGAGGAAGCCGCGTTCCGCGACGAACTCCGCACGTTCTACACCACCCAGATCCCCGAGGAGCTGCGCGTGGCGGTGCGCGAGGGCGCGCCGGTGACCAAGGAGCACATCGTCACGAGCCACAAGATCCTCCACGAGCACGGCCTGGCCGTGCCCAACTGGCCGGTCGAATGGGGCGGCAAGGACTGGACACCCACCCAGTTCCAGCTGTGGGCCGACGAGATGCAGTTGGCGTGCGTGCCCGAACCGCTCAACTTCAACACCAAGATGGTCGGGCCGGTGATCGCCGAGTTCGGGTCCCGGGAGATCAAGGAGCGTTTCCTGCCACCGACGGCTAGCATCGACATCTGGTGGTGCCAGGGGTTTTCCGAGCCGGAGGCCGGCTCCGACCTCGCGTCGCTGCGTACCACCGCGGTGCGCGACGGCGACAGCTACGTCGTCAACGGGCAGAAGACGTGGACGACGCTCGGCCAGTACGCGGACTGGATCTTCTGCCTGGTGCGCACCGACCCGCAGGCGCCCAAGCGGCAGGCCGGCATCTCCTTCCTGCTGATCGACATGGAGACGCCGGGAATCACCCTGCGGCCGATCAAGCTGATCGACGGCGGTTTCGAGGTCAACGAAGTGTTCTTCGAGGATGTCCGCGTTCCCGCGAATCAGCTCGTCGGACAAGAGAATCAAGGGTGGGCGTACGCGAAATTCCTGCTGGGCAACGAACGCACCGGCATCGCCGGGGTGGGCCGGACCAAGGTAAAGCTCGCCGAGGTGAAGAAGCACGCCGCACAGACCGGGCTGCTGGAAGACCCACTGTTTGCCGCCCGGCTGGCCGAGGCCGAAAACGAGATCCTGGCACTGGAACTCACGCAGTCGCGGGTCACCACGGACTCCACAGGCGGCAAGCCGAACCCGGCGTCGTCGGTGCTCAAGATGCGCGGCAGCCAATTGCAGCAGCTGGCAACCGAATTGATGGTCGAGGTCGCCGGCCCCGACGCGCTGCCGGTGGATGGCGACGGGGCGATCGCGTCCCCCGAGTGGGCGCAGTCCAGCGCCCCGCGCTACCTCAACTACCGCAAGACGTCCATCTACGGCGGAAGCAACGAAGTGCAGCGCAACATCATCGCGTCCACCATTCTGGGATTGTGAGGCAGCCATGGACTTTCAGCTGAGCGACGAACAGAGCCTGCTGCGGGACACCACCCGCGAGCTGCTGTCGCGCACCTACGACCCGGAGAGCCGCAACAAGGTCATCGCCAGCGATCTCGGCTGGAGCCGCGAGGTCTGGAGCCAGCTCGCCGACACCGGGATCCTCGGCCTCGGCTTCGACCCCGACGAGTCGGGCCAGAACGAGATCGCGGTGGTGCTCACCGAGATCGGCCGGCGACTGGCGCCCGAGCCCGTTTTGCACGCCGCGCTCGGGCCCGGAGCGGTGATCGCACAGCTCGGTAGCGCCACGCAAAAAGAACTCCTCGACGAGGTCGCATCGGGGCAGCGGCTGCTCGCCTTCGCCCACCAGGAGGCCGGGCACCGGAAGCCCACCGCCGCCGTCACCACTTCGGCCGAGCGGCAAGGCGATTCGTGGGCGCTCACCGGCACGAAGAACCCGGTCCTGGCGGGCGACTGCGCCGACACGCTGGTGGTCAGCGCCGCGCTGCCCGGCGGCGGCACCGGGCTGTTCCTGGTCGACGGCGAGGTGACGGCGCGGCACCCCTACCCCACGCTCGACGGGCAGCGGGGCGCGCAGATCGACTTCGACGGCACACCCGCCGAACCCCTCGGTGACGCCGCCGAGGTGCGCGACGCCTCGGCCGCCATCCGCGACGCGATCGTCCGGATCCAGTCGGCGCTGTGCTCGGAAGCCGTCGGCGCGATGGAGGAGGCGCTGCGGCTGACCACCGATTACCTCAAGGCGCGCAAGCAGTTCGGCGTCACGCTCAACAAGTTCCAGGCCCTCACCCAGCGCGCGGCCGACATGTACGTGTCGCTTGAGCTGGCGCGCAGCATGAGCTATTACGCCGCGATGTCGATCGCTGACGGCAACCTCGACCCGCTCATCGCGTCGCGGGCCAAGCTCCAGATCGGCCGCTCGGGCCGGCATATCGCGCAGGAGGCGATCCAGATGCACGGTGGCATCGGCATGACCGCCGAATACCCCGTGGGCCATTACGCCGCCCGGCTCACCGCGATCGAGTACACCCTGGGCTCGTCGCAGGACCACCTACACGTCCTGATCGATCGCATCGGCGACTACGACCTCGCGCGGCTGTAACCGCCCGTGACCGAACCCGCGAAGCTCTCCGATCGAGTGGTCTCGTTCCTGTCCGCGGGCACCCGCACCGGCATGCTCGGTTATGTCGCCGCCGACGGCCGGCCGCTGGTGGCGCCGGTGTGGTTCGTCGTGCAGGACGGTCAGCTGGTCTTCAACACCGGCCGCCAGACGGCCAAAGGCCGGGCGCTGACCCGTGATCCGCGGGTCGTCATCTGTGTCGACGATCCGCACCCACCGTATTCGTTCGTGCAGGTGCAGGGCCTGGCGACGACGAGCGAGGACCCGCAGGAGTTGCTGGACACCGCAACCCGGATCGGCGCCCGGTACATGGGCGCCGACCGGGCCGACGAGTTCGGGCGGCGCAACGCCGTGCCCGGCGAGCTGGTGGTCCGGGTCCGGCCGACCAAGGTCAACTCGGCCTTCGACATCGCCGACTGACGCGGGGCGTCAGTTCGGTTCCGGCGCTTCGGTGTCCGGCCCCGCCTGCGGCTGCGGCGACACCGCATCCTCCGGCTCCGGCATCTGAGCGGCCAGGTACTCGGCCAGCCCGCCGATGGTCGGATAGTCGAACACCGCGGTGGCGTTCAGCGTGAACGCGCCCCCGAACTGGCTGTGCAGCCGGTTGCGCAGTTCGACCGCCATCAGCGAGTCCGTGCCCAGGTCCAGGAACCGACTGCTTGCCGCCGGCGGCTGCGCGAGCCGCAGGAAATGCTGCACCTCGCGCTGCAGGAACTCGGTGATGAAGCCGGCGCGCTGCGCCACCGGGATCTCCTGGAGTTGCCGGAGCATCTCACTGTCACCCGTCGCCTCCCCCACCGCGCTCGGTAACACGAGGTCGAGGATCGGTGGGCGCGAAGCGCCCAGCACCTTGGCGGCACGCTGCCAGTTGGCCTTGATCACGGTGGCCTGCGCGGTGCCGTTGGCGACCACCTCGGCGAGCGCGCCGAGGGCGGCCGAGGGTTCCAGCGGAACCAGGCCCTGCGCACCGATGTTCGCGCGCGCGGCCTCCGACGACGCCATGCCGCCCTTGGCCCAGGGGCCGAAGTTGACGCCGGTCGCCGGCAGGCCCCGCGCCTTGCGCGCCGCGACCAGCCCGTCGAGCAGCGCGTTGGCCGTCGAGTAGTTGGCCTGCCCGGGTGAACCTAACAGGCTGGACACCGAGGAGGACACGATGAAGAAGTCCAGTGCGTCGTCCTTCGCCAACCGGTCCAGGTGGCAGGCGCCGAACGCCTTGGGCGCCAACGTCGTCCGGAATCGCTCCGCGTTCTGTTGGGACAGCAGCGCGTCGTCGAGCACGCCGGCGAGATGGACCACCCCGGCCAGCGGCGGCAAGTCCGCGCGGATTCGTTCCAGCAGCCGCTCGACCTGGGCCTCGTCGCCCACGTCGGCGGCGAACGTGTGGATGCGGCACCGGTAGCGCTCGGTGATGTCGTCGATCGCCCGTTGCGCCTCAGCGTCCGGCGTGCGCCGGCTGGTCAACACGATGTCGCCGGCGCCGAGTTGGGCCAGGTAGGCGGCCGTGTGTAAGCCGATCGCGCCCAGCCCACCGGTGATCAGGTAGCTCCGGTCGCCGCGCGGTTGCAGCGGGCTCGGCATCTGCAGCACGATCTTGCCGATGTGCCGGGCCTGCTGCATCCTCCGAAATGCCGTCTTGGCCTCCGTCAGCGGATAGATCTCGGCGGGCAACGGCGTCCACTCGCCACGGGCCAGCCCGTCCGAAACCTCGCCCAGCAGGGTGCGGATGCGTTCGGGCTCCTGGAATGTGACCGTGTCCAGCGCGACGATCTCGTAGGCGATGTCGGGACGGGCCGCCGCCATCTGTTCCGGAGTCCAGATGTCCCGCTTGGCGATCTCGGCGAACCGGCCGTTCTGGGCGGTGGCCCGCACGGTCGCCTCGATGAAGCCCTCGTTGGTCAGGCTGTTGAGCACCACGTCGACCCCGGCGCCGTCGGTGTCGGCGAGGATCTGGTCGGCGAAATCCGTACTGCGCGAGTCGTAGACGTATTCCACACCCAGCTTGCGCAACGTCGCGCGCTTGTAGGCGCTGGCGGTGGCGAAGACGACCGCCCCGTGCTGCTGGGCCATCTGGATGGCGGCCAGACCCACGCCGCCGCTGGCGGCGTGGATGAGCACCCGGTCCCCCGGCTTCAGCTGCGCCCAGTCGAACGCAAGCCTGGCCGTCAGGGCGGCCGCCGGGATGGTCGCCGCGTCCACCGCACTCACCCGGGCGGGAATCGGCGCCAGCAGTTGCGCCGGCACATTGAACCGGCTGGAGAAGGCGCCCTGCATGAAGCCGTAGACGCGCTGGCCGACCTCGAGCCCGGTGACCCCGTCACCCAGCTGGGTGACGGTGCCCGCGAAGTCGCCACCGATCGGGCCGGGGTCACCCGGGTAGAGGCCCAACACGTTGAGGACGTCGCGGAAGTTCAGCCCGGCGGCCTCGACCCGGACCTGCACGTAGCCGTCGTCCGGCGGTGGCACGTCGGCCTCGGTCAGGCGCAGGTTGTCGATCGCGCCGCGTTCCGTGGGCGCCAGCACGTAGTCGGTCGCCCGCGGCACCGCGAGATGACCGCTGCGCGACCACTGCAGCAATCGGGAGGCGAAGAACTTCCCTTGCCGCAGGGCGAGTTCGGGCTCCTCGACGGGCGCGCCGAGCAGGCCGGCCAGCGAGCGCACGGCCTGCTCCGACCCGTCGTGGTCGACGAGTCTGCAGCGCAGGGCCGGCTCCTCGTTGACGATGGTGCGGCCGAGTCCCCACAGCGCGGCCTGCACCGGGTCGACGGGCTCGCCGGATTCGGTGGCCACCGCCCGTTCGGTGATGATCCAGAGCCCGTTGGGCAGTTTCATCGCCTCGCCGGCCTGCACCGCGTGCACGGCGCTCAGCAGCTGGGCGACCTCGGCCTCCAGCCGTGCGGCGCCCTCGGCGCCGGATTCGTCCGCGCCGGGTGCGCCGGCGCGCCAGACGATCCCGGAGAACGGCATGCCGCGCTCCTTGGCCTGCGCCAACAGCTTCCCCACCGGCTCCGGGTCCGTGGTCCGGTCGAACGAGACGCAGCCGGGCAGCTCGGCCGCCAGTTCGTCGAATCCGGCCACCAGCCAGGTGCCCATCGCGTCCCCGGGCGCGTCGGCCGTAAGCGGCACCTCGTGCCAGCCCAGGGCGTACAGCAGCCGGGTGGCGTCACCGCCGAGCCCGCGCAGCAACGCCTCGCGGGGGGCGCGTTTGACGGTGAACTCGCGGATCCCGCCCAGCCGGCGGCCTTCTCGGTCGACGAAGTCGAGATCGAAGACCTGGGTCTCGCTGTCGAGGCCGCTGGTGTGCCACCTCGCGCGGCAGTAGAACCGCCGCGGCATCTTCTCCCGCAATTCCACCTGCCCGTACCGCAGCGGCAGGAACAGGTCGTTCACGCCCTGCTCGGCCGCGAGCAGCGCCGGGAACGCGGGGAAGGCGACGCCGGTGCACAGGTCGAGCAGCACCGGGTGGATCGGCTCGGCGCCGAGGTGTTCGGCGAGCTCCTCCCCGACGCTGACGTCGCCGATCGCCTCACCCTCGCCGACCCACAGCGATTTCAGGGAATTCGACCAGGCCGGTCCCCAGGCCAGCTCCATGTCGGCGAAGGTCTCGAACAGCTGCTGCGGACGGGTGCGTTCCATCCCCTCGATCGCCACGTCGACCGGGGCGTCCGACGAGTCGGGCGCCGGCTCGTCCTCGACACCGGTGACGACCTTGCCGTCGGCGTTCAGCGACCAGTCGGCGTCGCGGACGCCGTAGGGGCGACTGTGCACCCGGAAGCTCCAGCTCGCCGCGCCCTGCGGGCCGTCGTCCAGCGGATGCAGAGTCAGCTGCACCTCACGGGAAGCCTTCTCGGGCAGAATGATCGGCTCATAGAAGAAGACGTCTTGCACCCTGGCGGGCGTCCCCACCGCGGCCAGGGCCATCGCCGCGTACGTCGCCCCCGGGACGACGACGGTGCCGTAGATGACGTGATCGGACAGCCACGGCTGCGACTTGACCGACAGCCGGCTGGTGTAGACGGAGTCGCCGGAAGCGAGGTCCTTTGCGCTGCCGACGATTCCGGCCGCACCCGCGCCCGGACCGTCGATGCCGGCGATGCCGCTGGTCCCGGAGGTCTTGGGCCAGAACCGCCTGCGCTGGAACGGATAGGTGGGCAGCTCGAGCTTGCGGCGCGGGTACCGTTGCAGGGCGGCGAAGTTCGGCCGATGGCCGCTGACATACGCCCCGGCGACCGCCTCGGCGATCTGGCGCCGGTCGCCGATGCCCTTGCGCAGGGAGACGATGGCGCGCGGTGAGGCCAGATGGTCGGGCCACACCTGCACGGCGGCACCGGTCAGCACCGGTTGCGGACCGATCTCCATCAGCACCGAGCAACCGAGTGCCGCCACGGTGCGCACGCTCTCGGCGAACTGCACCGGCTGGCGGGAATGCCGCCGCCAATACTGGGCGTCCAGCGGGGTTTCGGCGGTGAGCACGGCGCCGGTGCGGTTGCACACCAGCGGCAGCGTCGGCACCGCGTAGTCCAACCGCGCCGCGTACGACTCGAACTCGTCGAGCGCCGGCTCCAGAAGCTCGGAATGGAAGGCGTGGCTGGTGTCCAGCCAGCTGCAGCGGATCCCGTCGTTGCCGCATCCGGCGACGAGTTGTTCGAGGTCCTCGCCGGGACCCGACAGCACCGTGTTGGGGCCGTTGTAGGCGGCAACCGACACGCGGGGGCACTGACCGGCGATCTCCTCGACGTACTTCGCATCCGCAAACACCGCCACCATCCGCCCGCCGTCGGGCAGGCCGCCGAACAGCCGGCCGCGCTCGGCGATCAGCCGGGCACCCTCCTCGAGGCTGAAGACACCGGCCACGCACGCGGCGGCGTACTGGCCCACGCTGTGCCCCAGCACCACGTCGGGCTGCACGCCCCACGACTGCCACAGCCGGGCCAGGCCCATCTCCACGGCGAACAGAGCTGGCTGCGCAAAAGACGTGTGCCGCAACGTTTCCCCGGCCTGACCGCCGGTGTCCCGGTCGGTGGCGAAGAGCACGTCAAGCAACGGCCGGGGCAGGATCGGATTGACCGCTTCGGCGCAGCGCGTCACCGTATCGGCGAAAACCGGCTCGGCGCCGAACAACTCGCGCGCCATGCCCGGGTACTGACTGCCCTGCCCGGTGAACAGCCACGCCGTCGTCGGCCGGTCGGCGCACTCGCCACGAGCCACCCCCGGGCGCACCCGGTTGTCGGCGAGCTCGGCCAGCGCGTCACGGGCGCTCGCCACCGAATCCACGACCAGCGCGGCCCGGTGCTCGAAATGCGAGCGGCCGGCCCCGGCCGTGAGGCAGACATCGGCGATGTCGACCTTCGGGTTGGCGTTCAACCATCGCCCGTATCGCTCGGCCAGGGCCACCAGCGCCTGGGGCGACCGCGCCGAGAGCGGCAACACCTCGACGGGTTCTTCCTCGTTGGCCAGCTCCGCCGTCGCGAGGACGTCGTCGGGCAGGTCGCCCGTGGAGTATTCGTCGGGCGTCGCCGGCTGGACGGGCGCCTCCTCGATCAGCACGTGCGCGTTCGTGCCGGTGAAGCCGAACGAACTGATGCCGGCGCGCCGCGGCTTGCCGTTGGGCTCCCAGGGAGTCGCCTTGTCCACGACGCGCACCGGCAGCGAATCCCACGGGATGTGCGGCGACGGCTTCTCGAAGTGCAGGCTCTGCGGCAGCATCTCGTGCTGCAGCGAGAGCACGACCTTGATGAGGCCGGCCACGCCCGACGCCGACTCGAGGTGCCCGATGTTGGTCTTCACCGACCCCATCAGCAGCGGCCGGTCCGCGTCGCGGGCGGCACCGTAGACCGCCCCGGCGGCCTGCACCTCGATCGGATCGCCCAACGGCGTGCCCGTGCCATGCGCCTCCAGGTAGTCGACGTCGCCGCCGACCAGGCCGGCCCGGGCCAGCGCCGTGTTGATGAGCCGTTGCTGCGCACCACCGTTGGGCACGGTCAGCCCACTGGACGCACCGTCCTGGTTGACCGCGGTGCTGGGAATGACCGCGCACACCCGATCGCCGTCGCGCACCGCATCGCTCAGCCGTTTGAGGACCAGGATCCCGCAGCCCTCACTGCGCACGTAACCGTCGGCGGAGGCGTCGAAGGTCTTGCACCGGCCGACCGGGGAAAGCATCCGCGCCCGCGAGGCCGCGATGATCGACACCGGGCTCAGCAGGACGTTCACCCCACCGGCCAGGGCCATGTCGCAGTCACCGGAGTGCAGCGCCTGGCACGCCTGGTGGACGGCGACCAGCGAGGAGCTGCAGGCCGTGTCGACCGCGACCGCCGGTCCCTCCAGACCGAGCGCGAAGGCGACCCGGCCCGAGATCGCGTTGAGCGCGTTGCCGGTGATGAAATGCGGCTCGATCTTCTCGACGGAGTCGGCGGACAATAGGTGCGAGTACTCGTTGACCGCGACCCCGACGAAGATGCCGCTTCGGCTGCCGCGCAAGGACGCCGGGGAGTACCCGGCACGTTCCAGGCCCTCCCAGACCGTTTCCAGCATCAGCCGCTGCTGCGGGTCGATCCATACGGCCTCACGCGGCGAGATCCCGAAGAACTCGGGGTCGAATCCGTCGATCTCGTCCAGGAATCCGCCGAAGCGGCTGTAGATCTTGCCCGGTGTCTCCGGGTCAGGGTCGTAGAACTCGTCGATGTCGAATCGATCCTCCGGGATCTCCCGGATCGCGTCGACGCCGCCGGACAGCACCTCCCAGAACGCCTCGGGGTTGGGCGCCCCGGGGAAACGGCACGACACCGCGACGATGGCGATCGGCTCGTCGGTGCGGGTCGTCACCGCCGCGGCCAGCTGCGCCCGCGAGTCGGACGACTGCTCGCTCAGGCCGAGCACGTCGGCGAGCAGGTAGTCGACCACGTCGGAGAGCCGGGGGTGGTCCATGGCCAGCGTCGCCGGCACCTCCTTGCCCACGGCCTGCTCGATGCGGCGCCGCAGCTCGACGGCCATCAGCGAGTCCATGCCGAGGTCGAAGAACCCGGCGTCCTCGCGGATCTCGGCGGCATCGACCCGCGTCACCTCCGCCACGGCGTCGCGCAGGTGGTCGGTGAGCAGCTTCTTCCGCTGCTGCACCGGGGCGTTGGTGAGTTGCTCGACCAGCCGGGTGCGGCCGGACGGTCCGGCCGCGGGAGCCGAATCCGGCAGCTCGCGCTCGAACTCCGACAGGAACGCGCGACGGCCGGCCTGTTGGTAGAGCGGGAGGAAACGGGCCCAGTCGATCCGGGCCACCACCCCTTGCGCCGGCCCCTGCGCAGGTCCTTGCGCGCAGGCGGCCGCCATCACATCGGCCAGCCCGGCCAGCGCGTCGGCGGGGGACAGCGTCCGCACCCCGCGCTCGTTCAGCCGGGCGCGGGACTCCGCGTCGGCCATGCCCGCCGACCACGGGCCGAAGTTGACGCTCACCCCGGGCACGCCCCGCTCGCGCAGCCGCCAGGCCAGGCCGTCGAGGAAGGCGTTGGCCGCGCCGTAGGCGGTCTGGCCGAACCCGCCCCACACCGAGGCGATCGAGGAGGTGGCTAGGAAGAAGTCCAACTGCAGGTCGGCCGCCGCCTGGCTCAAATGCCAAGCGCCCCAAACCTTGCCGGCGAACACCCGGTCCACCTCTGCTTGCTGGGAGGCGTCGTCGAGCGTGCGCAGCGGGGTGGTGCCGATCTCGCCCGCGGCGTGGACGATGCCCGCAAGGGGCGGCAGTTCGGCCCGCACGGTGGCCAACAGCCGTTCGACGTCCTGCCCGTCGGCGACGTCGGCGGCGACGACACGGACCTCGCAGCCGCGCTGTTCGCGGATCGCGTCGATGCGCAGTTGGGCCGCGTCATCGGGCGCGCGCCGGCCGGTCAGCACCAGGTGCCCGGCACCGTGCGCGGCAAGGTAATCGGCGATCTCGAGACCCACCGAGCCCAGGCCGCCCGTCACCAAATATGTTGCATCGGAACGCAACTCCATCGGGACCGCGGCCTGCTGCCCGATCCGGCGAGCCAGCCTCGCGACGTAGACCGCCTGATCACGCACCGCGAGTTGGTCTTCCGCGATCGCCGGGTCGCGGGGCGCCGCCACCAGCTGGTCGATCAGCCGCGACCATTGGTCGGCCTCGTTCTCCGCGCCTCCCGAAAGGTCCGCCAGCCCGCCCCACATCTGCGGGTGCTCCAGCGACGCGGCCCGCCCGAAGCCCCACAGGCAACTCTGGTCCGGTGACACGGAATCGGCGTCGGTGACTCGCTGCGCGCCGCGGGTCACCAGCCAGATGGGCCTGCGCAGCTCGGCCGCGGCCGCCGCGCGGAAGACCCGCCGGGTGCCGCCGAGGACCCGGTGCTGCATGCCGGGCAGCGACCCCATCGATTCGAGCGCCGCGACGTGCAGGATGCGCAGCGCTGGTTCGTCCGCCACCGCGGCGCGCAGCGTGGCCTCGAACCCCTCCTCGTCGGCGTCGGACGCCGGCAATCCGACGATCTGATGCCGGTGCCCGCGCGCGGTGAGCGCGTCGGCCAGGGGCCGGACCGCGCCGGCGTCGTCACCGACGACGAGCCAGGCCGCGGTTTCGGCGTCCGGCGCCGGGGTCCCGGGGGCGGCCTTTTCCCACCGGATTTCGTAGCGCGCGTCGGCGATCGACTGCGTCTTGCGCTGCAGGTTGTGCTGCGCGGCAAGACGAGTCAGCACCTTGCGGGTCTGGCCATCGCCATCCCCGCCGTCAAGCAGGGCCGCGAGTTCCTCGATCCGGCCGTCCTCGAGGAGGCGGACCGCCTCGGTCCGCGCGGACTCGTTCTGGTGCTGGTTGGGACGTTGCCGATCGTCCCGATACCAGTACTGCCGGTGCTGGAAGGGATAGGTGGGCAGGTCGAGCTTCCGCGCGGGCCCGGAGGCGGCCCCGAAGTCGGGCAGGTGGCCCAGGACGTACGCGTCGGCCAGGGCTTCGGCGACCTGCCGGTGGTCGGCCGTGTTGCGGCGCAGGGACGCGATCGCCCGCGGTGCGGTCACCGGGTCGGGCCAGGCCCGCAGGGCGGCGGCGGTCAACACCGGTTGCGGGCCGATCTCGAGCAACACCTTGCATCCAAGGTCGGCCAGGGTGCGCACGCTCTTGGCGAACTCCACCGGCTGGCGCGCGTGCCGGCGCCAGTAGGCGCCATCGAGCTTCACGCTCCTGCCGAGCGCGGCGCCGGTGCGGTTGCACACCAGGATCCGTTGTGGGGCGGCATAATCGAATCGGTCGGCGTACGCCTCGAACTCGTCGAGGATCGGGTCCAGCAGCGCCGAGTGGAAGGCGTGGCTGGTGTCCAGCCCGTCGCAGCGGACCCCGTCGGCGACCAACCCGGCCACCGCCCGGTCCAGGTCCTCTTCGGGGCCCGACAGCACGGTGTTGGCGCCGTTGTAGGCGGCGACCGACAGGCCGGGGAACTCGTCGGTGAGACGCTCGACGCGCTCGGGGGAGGCGAATACTGCGGCCATCCGGCCGCCGGGCGGCAGGCTGCCGAAGAGGCGGCCACGCTCCGCCATCAGCCGCGCGCCGTCCTCGAGGGAGAGGATGCCGGCGACGCAGGCCGCCGCGTACTGACCGACGCTGTGCCCCAGCACCACGTCCGGTTCGAAGCCCCATGACTGCCAGAGGCGGGCCAGGCCCATCTCCACCGCGAACAGGGCGGGCTGGGCGTAAGAGGTCTGCCGCAGCGTCTCGTGGCCGTCCGCGCCATCCGCCTCGAAAATGACGTCCAGCAACGGCTTTTCGAGCCCGTCGTCGACCACCGCCGCGCAGCGGCGCAGCGCCTCGGCGAAGACCGGCTCCGTGTCGAACAGCTCGCGGGCCATGCCCGGGTACTGGCTGCCCTGTCCGGTGAACAGCCACGCCGTCTTCGGCGTGTCACCGGACTCCCCGCGCACCAGGCCGGGCGCCGGGCGGTCGTCCGCCAGCGCGCCGAGCAACTCGCTGGCGGATTCCTTCGAATTGACCACCATCGCCGCGCGGTGCTCAAAGTGTGCTCGCCCGGCCCCGGCGGTGAAGCACAAATCGGCCAGGGTGGCCTCCGGATGGGCGCGCAGCCAGCGGCGGTACTGATCGGCGAGCTCAACCAACGCGGCGGGGGTGCGGGCCGACAGCGGAAGCACGCTGAACCGCCGGTCCGCGGGCCGGTCGAAGGGAACGGGGGCCGGCGCGGGCCGCTCCCCCGGCTCGGCGGGCGCCTCGGAGATGATCACGTGCGCGTTCGTCCCGGCGAACCCGAACGAGCTGACGCCCGCGATGCGCGGTCGGCCGTCGCGTTCCCAGGCGGTGGGCTCCTGGACGACCTGCACGGGGAGTTCGTCCCACGGGATGTGCGGCGAGGGATTGCGGAAGTGCAGGTGCTGCGGGAGCAGCTCGTGCTCGAGGGACAGGATCACCTTGATCACGCCCGCGATCCCCGCGGCCGCTTCGAGGTGGCCGATATTCGTCTTCACCGAGCCCATCAACAACGGCCGGTCCGGCTCGCGGCCGGCACCCAGCGCCGCCCCCGCGGCCTGCGCCTCGATCGGATCGCCCAGCGATGTCCCGGTGCCGTGCGCCTCCAGGTACCCGACATCGCCGGGTGCGATGCCGGCCCGTTTCAGGGCCTCGGTGATAACCCGTTGCTGGGCAACGCCGTTCGGCACCGTTAGGCCGCCCGATGCGCCGTCTTGGTTGATCGCGCTGCCGCGGATCACGGCCCGGATCCGGTCGCCGTCGCGGATCGCGTCCTCGAGTCGCTTCACGACGATGACGCCGCAACCCTCGCCCCGCACGTACCCGTCGGCGGCCGCGTCGAACGTCTTGCACCGGCCGTCGGGCGCGAGCATGTGCGCATGGGAGAAGGTGATCATCGTCGCCGGTGTGAGCAAGACGTTGGCGCCGCCGGCGAGCGCGAGGTCGCATTCGCCCAGGCGCAGCGCCTGGCATGCCTGGTGGATCGCCACCAACGACGAGCTGCACGCCGTGTCCACGGCGACCGACGGCCCCTGCAGCCCCAGCCGGTAGCTGATCCGCCCCGCGGCGGCGGCGTTCGACGTCCCGATTGCCATATAGGCCTCGATCTCGGGGTAGGTCAGCTCGTCGGACGCCATCCCGAGGTAGTCGTGGGTGGCCAAACCGATGAAGACGCCGGTGTTCGTGTTCGCCAAAGACGTTGGCGCGGTGCCCGAATGCTCCACCGCCCGCCAGGCCGTCTCCAGCAGGAGCCGATGCTGCGGGTCCATCAACCTGACCTCGCGCGCCGACATGCCGAAGAACGGTGCATCGAATCCGGTGACGTCGTCGACGAAGCCGGCCCGGCGGGTCACCACCTTCCCGGGCGCGTCGGGATCCGGGTCGAAGAACTCGTCGACATCCCACCGGTCCTGGGGCACCTCGGAAACCGCGTCCCGGCCCTCGGCCAGCACCTGCCAGAACTCGTCCGTGTCCGCGGCACCCGGGAAACGCGCCGCGTAGCCGACGATCGCAAAGCCCCCCGAACCCAACGCCCGCCCCATCGGGTCCTCGACGGATGTCATGCGGTTGTCCTTCCTGTCCAGCCCGGAGGATTTTTGCCCGCGCCTTTGCGGCGCCGGGGCCGTGGTTGCTCCGAACCACCAGTTGAGCCGCTCAGCAACGCACGCACCCAGGCTGAGACCTGGTGTAAATCCCCCCGGCGTACTGGCTCCAGCGACCGTCGTGGCGAATGTACACATGCCGGACTGGTTGCCGCAGCCGAATCACCTCCGACGTCAAGTATGGCAGCGCGGATGCTTGCGGGGGCCGCGCCGCGCACGTCCCGCGCGCGTGGCGGGCACCGGGCTCACCGGGGCCGGGCCCTTCGCCGGCCAGTGCGCGGTCTATGCGTATCGGCGCATGTGGGCTCGGCCGACGGCCCGGGAGGTTATGTTGGTGTCGCTGCCGGTGGGGGCCGGGCTAGGCATCCACAGCAGAAAAGCCATTCACCGACGAAAAGCCATCCAGAGCAAAAAGCCGTCCGGAGGAGAAGAGCTTGCGGATTGGGAAGATCACGATCGGCTCACTCGGCGATTACTCGCCGAAGCCAGGATCGGTCATCTCGTGGCAGCCGACGGCCACGGCCCGGGAGAAGGCCCGCCATGCGCCGGTCAGTTCCGTCCCGGTGAGCTACATGCAGGGCCAGCATCTGCGTAATTACCACGAACGGACCTCCGCTGGCCTGGACTTCTCCCGGCAGATCATCGCCACCTGTGAGGTTCCCGGCCAGTGCGACGTCGCCGCCATGGATCACGCCCTCAACGCCTACCTGCGTCGGCACGACACGTTCCGCAGCTGGTTTCAGCACACCGGCGACGGAGAGTTCGTCCGGCACACCCTCACCGACCCCGCCGACATCGAATTCGCGCCCGTCGAGCACGGCACGATGACGGTCGACGAGATCCGCGCCCACGTCGTCGGCATACCGAATCCGCTGGAGTGGGGCTGCTTCACCTTCGGCGTCGTCCAAAGCGAGGGCCACTTCACGTTCTTTGCCGCCATGGATCACGTCCACGGGGACGCGACGCTGATCGGCACCACGATGCTCGAGGCCAACGGGATGTATGCCGCGCTGAGCGGGGGCGGTGAGCCGCTGGCGCTCCCGGACGCCGGCAGCTTCGACGACTTCTGCGCCCGCGAGCGGCAATACGCGTCCACGCTGACCACGGACTCGCCGCAGGTGCGCCAGTGGATTGACTTCGCCGAGAACAACAATGGTGGCTTTCCCGAATTCCCGCTGCCACTGGGCAACCCGTTGGAGCCCAGCGACAGCGAGATGGTGTCCGAGCTGCTGTTGGACTCGGCGCAGACGGAACGGTTCGAGGCCGCCTGCACGGCGGTCGGCGCGCGCTTCGTCGGTGGCCTGTTCGCCTGCCTCGCCCTGGTGGAGCACGAGTTCACGGGCGCTCCGACGTACTACGGGCTGACCCCGCGGGATACCCGCAGGACCACGGACAACTTCATGACGCAGGGCTGGTTCACCGGCCTGGTCCCGATCACCGTGCCGATCGCGGCGGCCTCGTTCGGCGACGCCGCGTGGGCCGCGCAGTCCTCGTTCGACTCGGGCCTGCACCTGGCGAAGGTCCCGTACTACCGCGTGCTGGAGTTGGCGCCGTGGCTGAGCTGGCCGCAGCCGAATTTTCCGGTGACCAACTTCCTGCATGGCGGCGCCGCACCGCTCAACGCGGTCCTGGCGGCGGCAGAGCTGGGTTACGCCAACAACATCGGGATCTATTCGGACGGCCGGTTCTCGTATCAGCTGACCGTGTACATCTTCCGGTACGGCGAGGGCACCGCGATGGCGATCATGTTCCCCGACAACCCGATCGCCCAGAAGTCGGTCGTCCGCTACATGGAGGCGATGAAGTCCGTATGCGCGCGGGTCGCGCAGAGCGGACACTGGGGACGCGTTGCTTAGCGAGGGTAGTGCGATGTCTCTTGATCGACCCGGGTCGCGAAGCCGCGGGCCGGCCGGGCGCGGCCCGGGGGTGAAGGCGACATGCGACGGCTAGCCGATTTCGTCGTCCGGTGGCCGTGGCTGGTGATCGGGGTGTGGCTCGCGATCGCCGTCGCGCTGCCGCTGACGTTCCCGTCCTTGAACGCGATGGCCCAGAAGCATCCCCTGGGCATCCTGCCCAGCGACGCGCCGTCGAGCGTCACCGCACGGAAGATGACCGAGGCGTTCCACGAGTCGGGTTCCGAAGACCTCCTGCTGGTGGTCCTGACCGACGACAAGGGGCTGGGCCCCGCCGACGAAGCCGGTTACCGCAAACTGGTTGACGCGCTGCGCCAGGACACACGCGACGTCGTGATGCTGCAGGACTTCATCAGCGCGCCACCCCTGCGTCCCATCCTGACCAGTGCGGATCACAAGGCCTGGGTCCTGCCGGTCGGCGTCGCCGGCGAGTTGGGCACCCCACACGCGTACGCCGCCTTCAAGCGGATCGGCGACATCGTCGAGCGCACCGTCGCCGGAACGCCGCTGACCGCAAACCTCACCGGGCCCGCGGCGACCGTCGCCGACCTCACCGTCGCGGGCGACAAAGACCGGCTCCCGATCGAGCTGGCGATCGCCGTCCTGGTGCTGATCGTGCTGCTCGTGGTCTACCGCAGCGCCATCACCATGCTGCTGCCGCTGATCACCATCGGGCTGTCCCTGGTCATCGCGCAGGCGCTAGTGGCCGGCTATTCCCAATTGACCGGCTCGGGCGTCTCGAACCAGTCCATCGTCTTTCTGAGCGCGATCATGGCCGGCGCCGGCACCGACTACGCGGTCTTCCTCATCAGCCGATATCACGACTACCTGCGTTCGGGCGACGGTTACGACGAGGCCGTCAAGCGGGCGATGGTCTCGATCGGAAAAGTGATCACCGCCTCCGCCAGCACCGTGGGCATCACGTTCCTGCTCATCAGCTTCGCCCGGATGGGCGTGTTCAAGACGGTGGGCGTCTCGTCGGCGATCGGCATCGGCGTCGCGTTTCTCGCCGCGATGACGTTGCTGCCCGCGATCGTCGTGCTCTCCGGGCCGCGTGGCTGGATCAAGCCGCGCCGCGAACTGACCGCCACGTTCTGGCGTCGTTCCGGCATCCGGATCGTGCGTCGGCCGAGGCTGCACCTGGTCGCCAGCGTGCTGGTGTTGATCGTCCTGGCCAGCTGCGCTGCGCTGGTGCGGTACAACTACGACGACCGCAAGGCCCTGAAGGCGTCGGCTCCCAGCTCCATCGGATACGCCGCGCTGGATCGCCACTTCCCGGTCAACCAATCCATCCCGGAGTACATCCTCGTCCAGTCCCCGCACGACCTCCGCACGCCGCAGGCCCTCGCCGACCTCGAGCAGATGGCGGACCGAGTGAGCCAGCTGCCGAACGTCGCCGCGGTCAGCGGCATCACCCGGCCAACCGGAAACGTGCCGGAACAGTTCCGGGCCACCTATCAGGCCGGCGCGATCGGCACCCTGCTGGCGGGCGGGTCCACGCTGATCAACGACCACACCGGCGACCTCAACCGGCTGGTCGACGGGGCGGGCACGCTGGCCAGCAGCCTCGGCGACGTGCGCGGCCAGGTCACCCAACTCGCCGCCAGCGTGCAGGAGCTGGAGAACGCCTTCGCGTCCGCGAAGAACCAGTACAGCGGCGACGCGCTGGTCCATGAGGTCGACATCGCGGCCCAGCTCGTCGACCACGTCAACTCGCTCAGCAACGCCATGGGCTGGAACTTCTCGGCGGGCAAGAACATGTTCGCCTGGATCGGCCCGGTGCTGGCGGCGCTGCAGGGCAACCCGGTGTGCGACGCCGACCCGTCGTGCAGCGCCACCCGCGGGACGTTCGAGCAGCTGGCCGGGTCGCGCGACCAGGCCGACCTCGACGCGATCAACGACCTGGCCCATCAGCTGCAGGTCTACCCGGACAAGCGGGCCCTCAAGGCGTCGACGGACCGCCTGCGGGCCGCGCTGACGAAGATCACCAACGTGCTGCACTCGCTGGGGATGGACCGACCCGGCGGCCTGCAGGCGAACCTGAACAGCCTGCAAAGCGGCGCCGACCGGTTCGCGGGCGGGAGCCGGCAGGTGGCGGACGCGGTGGCCCAACTCGTCGACCAGGTCAAGCAGCTGGGCGCCGGCCTCAGCGAGTCGGCGGCGTTCCTGTTGTCGCTGAAGCGCGATGCCGCACACCCGGCGATGGCCGGGTTCAACATCCCGCCCCAGCTGCTGCACCTGGAGGAGTTCCAGAAGGCCGCCAAGGCGTTCATCTCGCCCGACGGCCACACGGTGCGGTACCTGGTGCAGACCAAGCTGAACCCGTTCAGCACGGAAGCCATGGATCAGGTGAACGCGATCGGCGCGACCGCGCGGGGCGCCCAGCCGAATACCGCGCTGTCGGACGCCACGGTGTCGATGGCGGGCTTCACCGTCGGCCTCAAGGACACCCGCGACTATTACCGACACGACATCCGGTTCATCATCGCGGTGACCCTGCTGGTTGTGCTGCTGACCCTGGTCGCGCTGCTGCGCGCGATCGTGGCGCCGCTGTATCTGGTTGCTTCCGTCATTGTTTCGTACCTGTCGGCGGTCGGGGTCGGCGTTCTGGTCTTCCAATTCCTGCTCGGCCAGCAATTGCATTGGAGCGTGCCGCCGCTGGCCTTCGTGGTGTTGATCGCGGTGGGTGCCGACTACAACATGCTGCTGGTCTCGCGCATGCGTGACGAGTCCCCGCACAGCATGCGGTACGGCATCATCCGCACGCTCGGTTCGACCGGCGGTGTGATCACCGCGGCGGGCCTGATCTTCGCCGCCTCGATGTGCGGTCTGCTGTTCTCCAGCATCGGCACCGTCGTGCAGGGCGGTTTCGTGATCGGCGTCGGGATCCTGCTGGACACCTTCCTCGTGCGCACCGTCACCGTTCCGGCCATCGCCGCGCTGGTCGGGCGGGCGAACTGGTGGCCCTCCCGGGTCGACCCTCCCCGGTCACCGGCGGGGCGCGCCGAGCCGCAGCCCGGTTAGCGGGCACCCATGGCGTATGTGAAACTTAGATCCGAGGGGTCAGGGGTAGGGATGAAGAAACTACTCGCAGGAGTCGCGGCGCTGGTAACCGTCGGCGCCACAGGATTTTTCGGCCTCCGTACCGCGTCGGCCGACGACACGCCCGGCACTCCCATCGGCGGCCCGCCGACCCCGGGAGCGCCGGGTGACCAGACCGCGTTCGCCCTCGGCGGCGCCCACGTCCTGGGTATCCCGTACGACGAGTACATCCGCCAGGAGGGCGCCCAGTGGTTCCCCGGCCAGAAGCGGGAAATCGTCCGCTACCCGGCCGGGCAGGTTCAGGGCCACGTGCTGGAGCGGCTCTTCCCGGGCATCGGCCGGCTCGACGAGCTCTTTCCCGGGCTGGGCCTGGACGGCCCCAGCGTCGGCGAGTCGGTGGATGTGGGGATCAACAACCTCGACGCGGCGATCAAGACCGGCCGGCCGGGCACAGCCATCGGGCTGTCCGAGGGCGGGTTCGTGGTCGACGGCGAGCAGGCCCGGCTCGCGCATGACCCGGCCGCTCCCCCGCCGGGCACGCTGAACTTCGCCACCTTCGGCGACCCGATCGGACACCACGCCTTCGGCCAGAGCTTCCTCTCGGCCATGTTCCCGGTCGGCAGCGTCGTGCCCGCGCTCGACTACACGATGCCGCCGCCGTACGAGAGCCAGTACGACACCAACCGGTTCGTGGCCGCCTACGACTCGATCGCGGACTTCCCCGACCGGCCGGACAACATGTTCGCCCTTGCCAACACGGTGATGGGCCTGGCCACCGGTCACACGGCAGTGGCGTTCACGAATGCCAGCATGGTGCCGCCGCAGAACATCCGGACCACGATCAACTCACGGGGCGCGAAGGACACCACGATCATGGTCCCGGAGAAGCACCTCCCGCTGGTCATGCCGCTGGCCTACATCGGGATCCCGGAGGACACGCTGAACAAGCTCGACGCCATCCTGATGCCCCGGGTCAACGCCGGGTACTCGCGCAACGACGACCCGGCGACCGCGCCGGTCCAGGTGGACCCCGTCCACGGCTTCGACCCAGCGGAGGTGACCGCGCCGGCCAACCAGGCGACGTTCGGCGGTGGCGCGGACCCGTTCTCGCAGATCCTGGCCGGCGCCATGTCCGTGCTCTCGCACGGCGCGGGAGAGGCAGAACACTGACCTCAATGCGGTGCATCGGGGGGCCAGTACGGACATCCAGACCAATGCGGACATCCAGACCATTGCGGACATCCAGACCAATGCGGACATAGTGTGACGCCGATGCAAACGACGCCCCAATCATCGATCCTGTCGATGCTGCACGGCCGCGCCAGCCTGCGGCCCGCCGACGTGGCGTTCACGTTCACCGATTACGACAACGCTCCGGCGGGTGTCCCCCACAGCCTCACGTGGTCCCAATTGTCGCTCCGCACAACGAATCTGGCGCGTGAGCTCGGCCGGCACGGATCGACAGGGGACCGGGCCGTGATCCTGGCCCCGCAATCCCTCGACTACGTCACGGCGTTCCTGGGATCCATGCAGGCCGGCCTCATCGCCGTCCCGCTCCCCCTGCCGCACCGCGGCTCGACCCATGAGCGGGTCAGCGCCGTCGTTGCCGACACGTCGCCGACCGTCGTGCTCACCACATCCGCGGTGGCGGCCGATATCGCCGACTACGTCGACCAGGCCCGCCTGGACTGGGCCCCGAAGATCATCGAAGTCGACGCGCTGAACCTCGACGGCGATTCCGAAACACCAGCCCGCACAGGCGATCTGCCCGACACCGCCTACCTGCAGTACAGCTCGGGGTCGACCCGGCTGCCCACCGGGGTGATGATCTCGCACCACAACCTGCAGGTGAATTTCGAGCAGTTGATGCGCAGCCTGTTCGCGGATTCCGGCGTCAAGGTTCCCCCCGACACCGCGATCGTGTCGTGGCTGCCCTTCTACCACGACATGGGCCTGGTCCTGGGGGTGTGCGCGCCGATCCTGGGCGGCTATCGCGGCGAGCTGACAAGTCCGGTCGCGTTCCTGGAAAGGCCGGCGCGGTGGGTGCGCGCCCTGGCCGAGAACCCCCACACATTCTCGGCGGCGCCGAACTTCGCCTTCGACCTGGCGGCGCGCAAGACGACCGACGCGGACCTGGCCGGGCTGAGCCTGTCCAGCGTGCTGGGCATTATCAGCGGCGCCGAGCGCGTCGAGCCGGCCACCCTGCAACGCTTCGTCGACCGATTCGACCACTTCGGTTTCCGGGACCACATGGTGCGGCCCTCGTACGGCCTGGCGGAGGCCACCGTGTTCGTGGCGGCCGGCACGTGGAGCGAGCACTCCAGCGCGGTGCGCTTCGACCCGGACGAGCTGGCCGCCGGCCGGGTTCGCCGAACCGCGGCCCGCACCGGGACGGCGCTCATCAGGTACAAGGTGCCGCAGTCGCCCACGCTGCTGATCGCCGACGGCGACACCGGCCGCGAGTGCCCGGAGGCGGTGGTGGGCGAGATCTGGATCCACGGCCCCAACGTCGCCGGCGGCTACTGGGGCAAAACTGAAGAGGAGCAGTCCTGCTTCGGCGCGACGCTCGCCGAGCCCGCGCCGGGCAGGCCCGACGGCCCGTGGCTGCGCACCGGTGACCTGGGCTTCTTCTTCGAAGGTGAGCTGTTCATCGTCGGCCGCATCAAGGATCTGCTGATCATCCGCGGGCGCAATCACTACCCCGAGGACATCGAGGCGACGGTGCAGGAGATCACCGGTGGCCGGGTGGCGGCGATATCGGTGCCCACCAACAGCACCGAGGAACTGGTCACGGTCATCGAGCTCAAGAAGCGCGGCGAATCGCGGGAGGGTGCCGAGGATGCCAAGCACTGGCTCACCCGCGTCAAAAGCAACGTCACCTCGGCGATCGCGAATGCGCACGGCCTGAACGTCGGGGACCTCGTCCTGGTACCGCCCGGGTCGATCCCCACTACTACCAGCGGAAAAATTCGGCGCGCCGCCTGCGTCGAGCAGTACCACCGGGACCAATTCACCCGGCTCGACGCGTGAGCCGCTGATCGAAAGTCGGGGAGCCCTCCTCGCCCGCGCCGGGTTGCTCATAATGAGTCAGATCGCACCGGCAAAGGAGCCTTCGATGAGCGCAACCAGCACCGACCGACCGCTGCGGGTAATCCAGTGGACCACCGGCAACATCGGGCGGCGCTCATTGCACGCGATCATCGGCAGACCGGACATGGAGCTGGTCGGGGTGTACGCGCACGGGCCGGAAAAGGTCGGCGTCGACGCCGCCGACCTGGCGGGCTGGCCGGAGCCCACCGGAATCAGGGCCACCGATGACATCGATGCGCTGCTCGCCGTGGGCGCCGACGCCTGCTGCTACAACCCGTTGTGGCCCAGCGTCGACGAACTGGTGCGGCTGCTCGAGTCGGGCGTCAACGTGTGCTCCAGCGCGGCGTGGATCACTGGCGGCAAGCAGACGCCGGAGGACCGCAATCGCATCGAGGATGCCTGCGCGAAGGGCAATTCGACGGTCTTCGGCAGCGGCGCGCACCCGGGGATGACGAACCTGGTCGGCATGGTGCTCAGCGGGGCCTGCGAGCGCGTCGACGAGATCCGGATCACCGAATCGGTGGACTGCTCGACGTATGAGTCGGCCGAAACGCAGACCGCGATGGGGTTCTCCCAGGACCCCGACACCCCCGGGCTGGCGGAGAACGTGCGACGTGAGAGCGAGGTGTTCGCGGAGTCGGCCGCGATGATGGCCGACGCGATCGGCGCGAAGCTCGACCGGATGACCTTCGACGTCACGTTCACCGCTGCGACGGCCGACTCCGACCTGGGCTTCATGAAGATCCCCGCGGGCACGGTCGGCAGCGTCTACGGCTACCACCGCGGCTGGGTGGGCGACCGCAACGTCGTCAGCGTCGGGTTCAACTGGACCATGGGCAGCCATGTGGTCCCCCCGAAGCCGCTCGAGCACGGCCACGTCA
Organism: Mycobacterium sp. 050134; assembly: GCF_036409085.1. Lineage (NCBI taxonomy): Bacteria > Bacillati > Actinomycetota > Actinomycetes > Mycobacteriales > Mycobacteriaceae > Mycobacterium > Mycobacterium sp. 050134. The sequence goes on along the minus strand of NZ_JAZGLV010000016.1, from coordinate 86,408 downwards.
TCCAGGTGTTCGGGCTGCCCAACATGCGCACCGTCCTGCACTGCCTGCCCCCGAAGGGCTGGACGGAGCCCGGCTTCATGGGGCTGGGGATGATCTACACCGCGATGCCGGTCACCAACGCGGTGCCGGCCGTGGTGGCCGCCCGCCCCGGGATCGTTACGCTCGCCGACCTGTCGCCGGTGACCGGCCGCTTCGCCCCTGTGGTATGACGTACGACACACCAACTCGCTCGGGAGGAACGCATTCGTGCACTAAGGTTTAGAGTTCTTAGCCGAGCAAAGTTGCTGGCGACAACGCATGTCGCCAAAGGTGTTGGCGGGTTTTGCGGCAGGACGGCAGGACCACGGGCGGCAGTATGGAAGGCGGTCAGGCGGTGGCCAATCCAAAATCGGGTTCCCTTTCGGGCAAGGTGACCCGCGGGCTCAAGCGGGCGTGGATACCACTACTGCTGTTGGTGGTGCTCAGCATCTCCGCGGTGGGCGTCTCCCGGCTGCACAAGGTCTTCGGGTCTCAGGACCTCAACGCCAACGCCGGCGCCGGGATCGAGATCGTCCAGTTCAATCCGAAGTTCGTCGTCTACGAGGTATCCGGGCCGCCGGGAAGCACGGCAAACATCAACTACTGGGACGCGGAGGCGAACACGCATCAGGTCGATGGTGCGGTGCTGCCGTGGACAGCGACGATCGCGACCACGCTGCCGTCGGTCAGCGCCAACATCATGGCGCAGGCCGACGCCCGCGAGATCAGCTGCAAGATCACCGTCGACGGGGTGGAGCGCGCGCACGAACAGTCGGAAGGCCGTAACGCCCAGACCTTCTGCCTGGTGAAGTCCGCATGAGCGAGGTCAACCACCGCGGTCAACCACTGACCCAGAACGCCGGTGACGGCGCTGACGGAGAAGCCACCGGTCCGATCCAAACCCCGGCCGCCGCCAAGGCCGAGCGCGGTCCCCGCCCGTTCATCCCCCACATGATCCGCCTCTTCGCGGCGCCGGTCATCATCGGCTGGGTCGTCGTCACGGTCCTGGTGAACGTCCTCGTCCCGAGGCTGGAAGTCGTCAGCGAGATGCACTCGGCGCCGATGACCCCCCTGGACGCGCCGTCCATGAAGGCGATGATGCTCATGGGCCACAACTTCCACGAATTCGACTCCAACAGCACGGTCATGATCGTGCTGGAAGGCCAGCAGCCGCTCGGCCCGGACGCCCACAAGTACTACGACGAGCTGATCCGCCAGCTGCGACAAGATCCCCAACACATCCAGCACATCCAGGACTTCTGGGGTGACCGGTTGACGGCGGCGGGAGCGCAGAGCGCCGACGCGAAGGCGTCCTACGTCCAGATCAACCTCGCCGGCAACCAGGGCACAACGCAGGCCAACGAATCCGTCAACGCGGTCCGCAAGGTCATCGAGCACACCCAGGCGCCGCCGGGCGTGCGGGCCTACGTGACCGGGCCCGCCGCGCTGTCCGACGACGTGCACATCATCGGCAACGCCAGCTTGGCAAAGATCACCCTGTTCACACTGGGCGCGATCGCGCTCATGCTGTTCCTGGTGTACCGGTCGATCTGGACCACACTGATCCAGCTGTTCATGACCTTGGTCGGGCTGGAGTGTGCACGGGGTGTGGTCGCGGTCCTGGGCTACAACAACGTCTTCGGACTCACCACCTTTGCCTCCAACATCCTCACCATGCTGGCGATCGCGGCCGCGACCGACTATGGGATCTTCCTCGTCGGCCGATATCAAGAGGCACGTCAGGCCGGTGAAGACCCCGAAACCGCCTACTACACGACGTTCAAGGGCGTCGCCCCGGTCATCTTGGGCTCGGGCCTCACCATCGCCGGCGCGACATACTGCCTGAGCTTCGCGCGTCTGCCGTGGTTCAGCACCATGGGCGCACCCGTGGCAATCGGCATGCTCGTGGTCGTGCTCGCCGGGCTCACCCTGGGTCCCGCAATCGTCGTCGTGGGCAGCCGGTTCCACCGCTTCGAACCCAGACGGGCGGCCAAGAAGTCCGGGCTGTGGCGGCGCGTGGGTGTCGCGGTCGTGCGTTGGCCCGCACCGGTTTTCGCGGTCAGCGCCGCCGTCGTCCTCGTCGGTATGATCGTGCTGCCGAGCTTCAAGACGAGTTACAACGACCGCTACTACCTGCCGGCGTCGGCGCCGTCGAACTTGGGGCAGGAGGCCGCCGACCGGCACTTCTCGCAGGCACGAATGAACCCCGACCTGCTGATGATCGAATCCGACCACGACATGCGGAACACGGCCGACATGCTCGTGCTGGACCGGGTCGCCAAAAACGAGATGCGCACGCTCGGCATCGCGATGATCCAGGACATCACCAGGCCACTGGGCATTCCGATTCAGCACAGTTCGATTCCGTTCCAGAACAGCATGCAAAGCCAGATGACGATGCAGAACATGGGCTTCCTCAAGGAGCGCATAGCCGACGTCCTCAGAATGGCGGACGACCTGCAGACCCAGATCGAAACCACCGAGCGCCAGTACCAGGTGTCGCTAGATCTCGCGAAGGCCGCCGACGACAGCGCCAAGACCACGGCCGCGACCTCGGAGATCACCGATAGCCTGCGCAACCACATCGCCGATTTCGACGACACCTTCAGGCCGGTGCGCTCCTATTTCTATTGGGAGAGACACTGCTACGACATTCCCCTGTGTATCGGGATGCGGTCGCTATTCGACTCAATCGACGGCTTCGATCAGCTCGCCGAGCAGTTCCACGGCCTCAGCAAGGACATCCAGCACACGGCCAACGCCACGCATGAACTGGCCGCGCTGTTTCCCACGCTGATCACCACCCTGAAGACCACCAGGGGCATCACGCTGACGCTCTACCAGACGTTCAAGGCGATGATCGACCAGATGGAGGCGATGAGCAACACCGCGATTGTGATGGGGCAGAGCTTCGATGACTCCAAGAACGACGACTTCTTCTACCTGCCGCCGGAAGCGTTCGACAACCCGGACTTCCAGACGGGTCTTCGGATGTTCTTGTCGCCAGACGGGAAGTCGGCCCGCTTCTTCATCACCCATCAGGGCGACCCGATGACGCCGGAAGGCATTTCGCGGGTGGGTGCCGAACGCACCGCCGCGCAGGAGGCGCTGAAGCAGTCCTCCCTGTCCGACGCCAGGGTGTATCTCGGCGGGACGGCCGCGACCTTCAAGGACATAGCCGACGGCGAGAAATACGACCTGATGATCGCCGTGCTGTCCGCCCTCACGCTGATCTTCATCATCATGGTGATCTTGACCCGCAGCGTGGTGGCCGCGGTGGTCATCGTGGGCACGGCGGCCAGCTCGATCGCCGCGTCGTTCGGCCTCTCCGTGCTCATCTGGCAACATTTGGTGGGCTTGAACATCCACTGGATCGTGGCGGCGCTGTCGGTGATCATCCTGCTGGCGGTCGGCTCGGACTACAACCTGCTGCTGGTCTCCCGGTTCCGGGAAGAGATCCATGCCGGGCTCAAGACCGGGACCATCCGGTCGATGGGCGGCACTGGCGGAGTGGTGACGGCCGCGGGTCTGGTGTTCGCCTTCACGATGGCGGCGATGCTCGGCAGCAACCTGAAGGTGCTGGGCCAGTTCGGCTCCACCGTCTGCATCGGTCTGCTGCTGGACACCCTGATCGTGCGCACGTTGCTGATGCCGTCGATCGCGACCCTGTTGGGCCGCTGGTTCTGGTGGCCGCAGGTAGTCCATCCCCGCGGTAACAACGCTTTTCGGGCCAATCGGGCTAATCGGGCCCCGGTGGCCGGCGCCGCGTCAGGGTAGCTGCAGGCACACCGCGACGGCGCCGGCTCCGACATGCAGGGCGAGCACCGGGCCGAGCGGGGTGACCAGGGCGGGCTGGCACGCCGGTAGCCGGCGGGCCAGCGCCGTGGCTACCTCCTCGGCACCGCGAGGGTTGGCCACGTGGTGCACCGCCAGCTGGGCCGACTGGTCGCCGACCGCCTCGCAGACCCGGTCGAGCATCGCCTCGGTCGCGTGCGTCTTGGTCCGCACTCGTTGCGCCAGAACGAGTTTGCCGTCGTCGATGCGCAGCAGCGGCTTGACCGCCAGCGCCGTGCCGAGCCACGCCTTGGCGCCGCCGATGCGCCCGCTGCGGCGCAGGTTCTCCAGCCGGTGCACCACCACGAACGCATGGCTGCGGGCCACCGCCGCCCTCGCGGCCGCCGCGACCGCCTCCAGGTCGCCGCCCGCGGCCGCCGCCCGCGCCGCGGCCAGCGCGACGAAGCCGGTCGACATCGCGGCCGACTTCGAGTCGATCACGCGCACCCTGGGGTCGAGGTCGGCCGCGGTCCGTTCGGCGGCGGCGTAGGTGCCCGACAACGCCGACGAGATGTGCACGGCCACCACGCCGTCGCCGCCGCTGGCGGCCAGGGCGTCGGCGTACACGCCGGCCAGCTCGGCCGGCGTGGCCGCCGCCGTGGTGGCCTGTTGCCTGTAGATGTCCTCCGGGATGTCGTCCACGCCGTCGCGCAGATCGCGGCCGTCGAGCAGGATGTGCAGCGGCACCACGCGGATCGCCCACTCGTCGCGCAGGTCGGCCGGCAGGCGCGCGGACGCATCGGTCACCACCGTGACGGCCATGGCGTTACCCGCGCGGCTTCTCTTGGTGGACCGCAGACTTGCCCAACGCTTGGGCCAGCGCCTTGAGCATCAGCTCCGCCACCGCCCGGTGAGCCTCGAAGTTCCAGTGGATGCCGTCGGGGTTGCCACGCCCGCTCATGACGTGTTCGTCGACGGCCTCCTTGAGGTCCACCAGCGGAACGTCGTGCCGCTGAGCCCATTCGGTGATGGCCGCGGCGGTGGCCGCGCGGCCGTGATGCGCCTTGCCGTAAGTCTCGGCGACGTGCACCGACGGCAGCGACGCCACGATTGGGATCCCGGGTCGGTTGAAATCGATTGCGCCCCTGGTCTGTTCGAGGTATTCGGCGCTCAGTCGGGGAGGCAGGGCGGACCTGGCCACGGGCGAGAGCCTGGGCTGCAGCCAGCCGTAGCCGTCGCGCACCCACCGCCGCAGCCACGGCGGCCGCACATAGCGGATCAGCTCCCGCAACGCCGTCGGCAGCACCGAGGGCAGCGAATCCATGCCGCCCGTGGCAAAGACCACCGCGCCCGCCCGGGGCAGCGCCGCCCACGCCCGCGGGTCCTGCGTCGCCGCCCACCAGATGTCGCGGCATGTCCAGCCGATGCGGCCGATCAGCTCCACGTCCCAACCCAGTTGATTCGCAACGATATTGGGCCAGATCCGGGGATCGTCGGCGGGCAGCCCGCCGGCTGGCCCATAGTAGGCCAGCGAATCGGCGAACACCAGCAGCGTGGGCCGCGCCTCAGAGGATGTCATTGGAGACCTGCGCCGAGGCGTTCCACACGTCGAGACGCCACCGGATGCTCTCGAAGTCGGCGCTGCCGGCCCCGGCGTTGTCACCGGGGTCGTGCGAGTGGCCCGACAGCTGCACCCAACTGGCGTTGCCCATGCCGCCCAGCACCGGCCAGTTCGCGATCGGCAGCCGCAGCAGCACGGCGGACAACGCGGCGATCAGGCCGCCGTGGGCGACTAGCACGACCGGCCGGTCGGCGTGATTCGGGTCGCCCCATTCCGGCTCGCCGGCCACCAGTTCGGCGACCACCGGCCCGCTCCGGGCGGCGACGTCGACCCGGCTCTCCCCGCCATGCGGCGCCCACGTGGCGTCCTCGCGCCAGGCCAGCCGGGCTCCGGGGGCCCGCGCGTCGACCTCGGTGTGGGTCAGGCCCTGCCAGTCGCCGAGATGCGTCTCGCGCAGCCGGTCGTCCACCGACACCTTCAGCCCGGTCCGCTCCCCGAGCTTCAGGGCGGTGTCGTAGGCGCGCCGCAGGTCCGACGAGACGATGCGCAGCGGCTGCAGCTTGCCCAGCACCTCCGCGGCGGCCGCCGCCTGAATCCGCCCCAGATCGCTGAGTTCCGTGTCCAGCTGGCCCTGCATCCGGCTGCCGAAGTTGAAATGCGTCTGCCCGTGCCGCAGCATCACCAACCGACGGACCGTCATTGCGCGCCCGTCGAGCCCGTGGCGCCCTCAGCCTCTTCGGCGTCGCCGGCGTCTTCGGTGTCCGACAGGTCGACCGGCACCACCGGGCAGTCGCCCCACAGCCGATCCAGGGCGTAGAAGTCGCGGTCGTCCTGATGCTGAATGTGCACAACGATGTCGCGGTAGTCCAGCAGGGTCCAACGACCTTCCCGGGCGCCCTCGCGCCGCGCCGGCCGGTAGCCCGCCCTGCGCATCCTCTCTTCGACCTCGTCGACGATCGCGTTGACCTGCCGTTCGTTGGACGCCGATGCGATGACGAAGCAGTCGGTGATGGTGAGCTGCTCGGAGACGTCGATGACGATCACGTCGGTGGCCAGTTTGGCCGCCGCCGCACGGGCGGCCACGTTCGCCATGTCGAGCGCCTCGGCGGTGGCGGTCACGAGTTGTTCCCCGAGGCCAGCGTCTCGCCCACGGACTCGTCGGCGCCCCGGCCGGCGTGGTACAGCCTCCGCTTGGAGACGTACTGGACGACGCCGTCGGGCATGAGGTACCACAGCGGCCGGCCCCGCTCGGCGCGCACCCGGCAATCGGTCGACGAGATCGCCAGGGCCGGGATCTCGACCAGGGTCAGCACGTCGTCGGGCAGCTCACCCAGCACGCCGGTGATGTGCTCGCGACGCAGCTCGTAGCCGGGCCGGCTGACGCCGACGAAGTGGGCCAGCTCGAACAACTCCTCCCAGCCCTGCCACGTGAGGATCGAGGCCAGCGCGTCGGCGCCGGTAATGAAGTAGAGCTGCGAATCGGGATTGAGGGCGTGCAGGTCGCGCAGCGTGTCCCGGGTGTAGGTGGGCCCGGCGCGGTCGATGTCGACCCGGCTCACCGAGAACCGCGGGTTGGACGCGGTGGCGATCACCGTCATCAGGTACCGATCCTCGGCGGCCGACACCCGACGGTTCTTCTGCCACGGCTGACCGCTCGGGACGAACACGACCTCGTCGAGGCGGAACAGGTCGGCGACCTCACTTCCCGCGACCAGGTGCCCGTAATGGATGGGATCGAACGTCCCACCCATTACCCCGAGCCTGCGCAGGTGCTTTTGCACGATTCGCCAGCTTACTTGAGCCCGCGGCCGGGGCTGATTTCGCAGTTTCGGTGGGCGGGCCGGCGGCGCTCACACGGGCAGCAGTTGATCGATCACGGCCGCCAGTTGTTTGGCGGAGCGGCACTCGTGCATCGTGATCACCTCTTGATAGCGCGGCACCGCCGAGTCGCCGCTGCCCCACAGGTGCCGGGGCTCGGGGTTCAGCCAGTGCGCGTGCCGGCTGGCGGTCACCATGTGGGACAGCAGGTCCGTCTCCGGGTTGCGGTAGTTGGTCCGCCCGTCGCCGAGCACCAGCAGCGAGCTGCGCGGCGAGAGCACGTTCGGGAAGCCCTGCACGAACGACGCGAAGGCGTTCCCATAGTCCGAGTGGCCGTCGCGGCTGTAGACGCCGGCCTCGCGGGTGATGCGCTGGATCGCGACGGCCAGGTCGGCCTCCGGGCCGAACATGTGCGTCACCTCGTCGGTGGTGTCGATGAAGGCGAACACCCGCACGCGGGAGAACTGTTGGCGCAGCGCGTGCACCAGCAGCAGGGTGAAGTGGCTGAACCCGGCCACCGAGCCCGAGACGTCACACAACACCACCAGTTCCGGCCGCGCCGGGCGGGGCTTGGCCAGCACCAGGTCGATCGGCACCCCGCCCGTGGACATCGACTTGCGCAGGGTCTTGCGCAGGTCGATCACGCCGGACCGGGTGCGGCGCCGCCGGGCCGCCAGCCGGGTCGCCAGGGTGCGGGCCAACGGCGCCACCACCCGGCGCATCTGGCGTAGCTGTTCGCCGGATGCCCGCAGGAATTCGACGTTCTCCGAAAGCTGCGGAATGCCGTACATCTGGACGTGATCGCGGCCGAGCTGCTCGGCCGTGCGGCGCTTGGTCTCGGCGTCGACAAGCTTGCGTAGCTGCGAAATACGCTGCGCGGCAAGAGACTTGGCGATCTGCTCTTGGGTGGGGGTGGGTTCGTCGCCGTACGGGGCGAGCAGCCCGGCGAGCAGTTTGCCCTCCAGCTCGTCCAGCGCCATCGCCTTGAGCGCCTGATACGACGAAAACGAGGGCCCGCGGCTCGAGCTGTATTTGCCGTAGGCCTCCACGATCCGGGCGATCATCGCGACAAGGCGGTCGTCGGAGTCCGCGAGGTCGGGGTGCTGGGTGAGCATGTCGAGCAGCATCTGGCGCATCGCCTCGACGTCGTCGGGCGGCAACGCGGCATCCGGCGCCTCCTCGGCGTCGGCCCCGGTGACCACGGCGCGCGCGCCCAGCGCCGCGGGGAACCAGAGGTCGAACATGGCGTCGTAGGTCTCGCGGTGTTCCGGACGGCGCAGCACGGCGCACGCGATGCCCTCGCGCAACACCTCCCGGTCGCCGAGGCCCAGGGTCGCCATTACCCAGCCAGCGTCCACGGTCTCGGACGGTCCCACCGAAATCCCCACCCCGCGAAGCGCTTCCACGAAGCCCACCAGGTGGCCGGGCAGCCCGTGCGGGGCGAGCGGCCGGGCGGGGCGGATGCGGCGAGGTGCCATCGGCGCGTTCCTAGTTCAGCCGCAGCTCGCCGGTCGCGCGCTGCTGGTCGGATTGGTGTTTGAGGACCACGCCGAGCGTCGCGGCGACCACGGAGTCGTCGATGGTGTCGAGGCCCAGCGCGAGCAGCGTGCGGCCCCAGTCGATGGTCTCGGCGACGGACGGCAGCTTCTTGAGCTGCATGCCGCGCAGCACGCCGATGATGCGGACGAGTTCCTGGGCGAGGTGCTGCGGCAGCTCGGGCACCCGCGACAACAGGATGCGGCGCTCGAGCTCGGGGCTGGGAAAGTCGATGTGCAAGAACAGGCATCGACGCTTGAGCGCCTCGGACAGCTCGCGGGTCGCGTTGGAGGTCAGCACGACGAACGGCGTGCGCTCGGCGGTGATGGTGCCCAATTCGGGCACGGTGACGGCGAAGTCGGACAGCACCTCGAGCAGCAGGCCCTCGATCTCGATGTCGGCCTTGTCGGTCTCGTCGATCAGCAGCACCGTGGGCTCCGTGCGCCGGATGGCGGTCAGCAGCGGGCGTTGGAGCAGGAACTCCTCGCTGAACACGTCGGTCTTGGTGGCGTCCCAGTCGCCCGAGCCGGCCTGGATGCGCAAGATCTGCTTGGCGTGGTTCCACTCGTACAGCGCTCGGGCCTCGTCGACCCCCTCGTAGCACTGCAGGCGGACCAGCCCGGAGCCGGTGGCCTGCGCGACGGCCCGGGCCAGCTCGGTCTTGCCGACACCGGCGGGGCCCTCCACGAGCAGCGGCTTGCCGAGCCGGTCGGCCAGGAACACCGCGGTGACGGTGGCGGTGTCCGGCAGGTAGCCGGTTTCGGCCAACCGGCGCGAGACGTCGTCGATGTCGGCGAACAGCGGCTTGGGCCGGGCGGGCACGCTCACGATTTCAGCTCTCCTAGAAGCTCTTTTCAGGCCGGACGGATCTGCCCGTCGCCCCATGCGATCCATTTGGTCGAGGTCAGCTCCGGGAGTCCCATGGGGCCGCGCGCGTGCAGCTTCTGGGTGGAGATGCCGATCTCGGCGCCGAAGCCGAACTGCTCACCGTCGGTGAACGCCGTCGAAGCGTTGACCATCACCGCGGCTGAATCCACACCGTCCGTGAAGCGCTGCGCCGCAGCCATATTGGTGGTCACGATGGCCTCGGTGTGCCCGGTGCCGTACTCGTTGATGTGGGCGATCGCGGCGTCGACGCCGTCGACCACCGCCAGCGCGATGTCCAGCGACAGGTATTCGCGGCGCAGGTCGTCCTCGCTGGGGTCCAGGTGCACCGTCACACCGGCGTCTTGCAGCGCCGCCACCAGCCTGGGCACGGCCTCCCCCGCGATCGCCGCGTCGACCAGCAGCGTCTCGGCGGCGTTGCAAACGCTCGGCCGGCGCGTCTTGGAGTTCAGCACGATGCGTTCGGCCACATCGATGTCGGCGCCCTCGTGCACGTAGACGTGGCAGTTGCCGACGCCCGTCTCGATCGTGGGCACCTGCGCGTCGCGGACCACCGCGTCGATCAGGCTGGCCCCCCCGCGCGGGATCACCACGTCGACCAGGCCGCGCGCCTGGATCAGGTGCGTCACCGTGGAGCGATCCTCCGACGAGAGCAGCTGCACCGAGTCGGCGGGCAGGTCCTCACTGACCAGTGAGGCACGCAGCACCTGGACGAGCGCCTGGTTGGACCGCGCCGCGGACGAGCTGCCGCGCAGCAGCACGGCGTTGCCCGACTTGAGCGCCAGCCCGAAGGCGTCGACGGTCACGTTGGGCCGGCCCTCGTAGATCATGCCGATGACGCCGAGCGGAACCCGCTGCTGACGCAGGTGCAGCCCGTTGGGCAGGGTGTAGCCGCGGAGCACCTCGCCCACCGGGTCGGGCAGTCCGGCGACCTGGCGCAGGCCGGCGGCGATGCCCTCGACGCGCTTGGCGTCCAGCGCCAACCGGTCGAGCATCGCGGCCGGCGTGCCGGCGCCCCGGGCGGCGTCGACGTCCTCGGCGTTGGCGGCCAGGATCAACTCGACGTTGCCGGCGATCGCCTGCGCCGCGGAGCGCAGGGCATGATCCTTGGCGACCGTCGGCAACAAGGCGAGGACGCGCGACGCGACACGGGCGCGGCGGGCGGCGTGGTGTACCTCGCGGCGCAGGTCCGGCTCCCGCTGCAGGGTCGCACCGCTCCGCGATGGTGCTCGCAGACTCATCGACCCAGGGTATAGGGCGTTGACCGATCCGGTGTGGTTGGCCCAGGTGGGAGCGCCTTCGGTGGCGGTCAGCCCACCCGGTCGCCGCGCCCCACCCGACGCACCTTGTTGCGGCGCTCTTCGAGGATGCGGCCAAAGTTCTGCAGCAGCAACGGTTCCCGCATCACCAGGTGCTCGAGGTGTTCGCGGTCGATCTCCAGCGCGGTCACCTCCTCGAGCGCGTACGCGCTGGCGAGGTTCGGTTGCCGCGTCAGGGCGGTCAGGCCGAGGAAGGAGCCCTCGGCCAACGTGCTGATCGGCATGATCGACCCGTCGTCGGCCGTCGCCGCCAGCTGCACCCGCCCGACGACCAGGAAAGTCATCCCGGCCGGCACCTGCCCGGTGTATTCGACCGTCTCGTCGGCGCCGTAGCGGACGAGCCGTGCCCGCGAATACAGCGACCGCTCCTCGTCGGCATTGAGCCGCAAGGCGGGCGCCACCACCGTCCGCAGCGCGTATTCCACCCGCTCGGGCGTGGAGAAGTCGTCGTCGAGCCCGTCGAGGTGCAGCTGCTCCCGGCGAGCCGCATACCAGACCCAGCGCAGGAACGTCGACCGCGCGGCGCCGTCGTCGGCGGGCGACTTGAGCCCGATGCTGGTGCGGTACTCGCCGCCGCCCACCGGCACCGAGCGCGGCACGCTGTCGATCCTGAGCTGCGGGAGGCCGGTCGCGACCCGCGAGAGCATCGCGCACACCCGATCGGGCGGGTCGCCGGCCGAGAACGTGGTCGTCATCCCGAGCTTGTACACGCCGGCAGGCCGGCTGAGATTCGTGAAGGACGTCGTCGCCAGCATCGAGTTGGGCATGACCCGGATTCCGCCGCCGGTGTCGATGTGCACCGAACGCCAATTCACCTCGATGACGCGGCCTCGCCCCGCGGTGGTGTCCAGCCAGTCGTCGATGCGGAACGGCTGTTCGAACAGCATGAACAGCCCCGACACGATCTGGCCGACGGAGTTCTGCAGCATCAGACCGATGACCACCGAGGTGACACCCAGCGCGGTGAACAGGCCGCCGACGCGCACGCCCCAGATGTACGACAACATGAAGGCCAGGCCGACGCCGATCAGGGCGAAGCGCGCCACGTCGAGGAAGATCCCCGGCAGCCGCTTGCGCCAGCTCTCCTCGGGCGCGCCCTCGAACACGGTGGCGTTGAGGCCGGACAGCAGCACAAGGAGCACCAGGAAGCCGAACGCCGTCGTCAGCATCCGTACGGGTACGTCCCCGGCCGGGACCTGGGAGGCCTTGACCAGCAGGAGCAACAGCGCGCCCAGCGGCAGGACGTAGGTGCGCAGCAGGCCCACCTGCCGGGCGAGCCGGTTGCCCCTGCGCAGCAGCGTGTTGTGCAGTTCGGTGAGCAGGATCAGGGTCAAAGGAAACCCGACCGCGATCGCGATCGCCCAGTAGAACCATGGGGAGTCCCAGGCGTGCTCCACGGTCACCGCTCCACCAGCCGGTAGATCGGTTGGTCGGTGCCGCCGACCGAAATCGTTCCCGCGGGTGCGAACTGGCGCACGTCGCGCAGCGCCTCGTACACCTGCGCGCTGACGTAGATGCCGGGCTGCGGCGACCCGCTTTGCATTTGGTAGGCCAGGCTGACCGCGCCGCCCCACATGTCGTAAACCAGGCTGGACCGGCCCACCAGCCCGCTGATGACGTTGCCGGTGTTGATGCCGACCCGGAGGCCGAGCTGGTGGCCCGTCTGGCTGTTCACCCGATCGACGATGTGCCGCATCTCGAGGGCGAAGTCGACGCTTCGGTGGATGCTGTCCAGCCGCGGGGTGATGACGCCGCAACTGGCGAGATAACCGTTGTGGAACGTGCGAATCCGTTCGACCCCAAGGGCTTCGGCCGCCGAATCGAACTGCCGGAACAGGTCGTCGACGATACCCACCAGCTCGTCGCCCGGCAGCTCGTTGGAAATCTCGTCGAGCCCGCTGATGTCGGCGAAGATGATCGCGACGTCTTGGTGCTTCTGCGCGATCGTCTCCTCGCCGCCGCGGTAGCGCTGCACCACCGGCTCCGGCATCAACGCCAGCAACAGGCGCTCGTTTTCGCGGCGCTGCTCGTTGAGCAGCTCGTCCTTGATCGCGAGATTTCGGCTCATCTCGTTGAACGCCGCTGTCAGATCGCCGATTTCGTCACGCGATCGCACCGGGATGTTGACGTCGTAGTCGCCGGCGCTGATCTTGCGGGTGCCGGCCTCGAGGCGCCGGATCGGCCGCATGGCCAGCTGGGCCACCAGCATCGACACCACGCAGATCGCGAAAATCATTGCGGTGACCGCGATCGCCAGCGTCTTGCTGAAATGGCCGAGCCGCGCGAAGGCATCCGAATCGTCCCGCGTCGCCAGGATGGACCAGTGCAGATCCGAGTTGGCGATGTTCAGCGGGGCATAGGCCTCCAGCTCCCGGTTGCCGGTGTAGTCCGTTCCGGTCACCACGCCCGTCTCCCCGCGCTGGGCGGCGCGCAGACCCGAGCTCGGGACCGGCTGCACCAGAATGGTTCCCCCCAACCGGATCGCCCGGTCGACGACGTCCGGCGCGGTGCCGGCGTCGATGGCCTCCCGCCGGTACGCCTTCGGGTCCTGCAGGAAAAGCCGCGAGTCGGAACGCATCAGGTTGTCGGGACCCGCCAGGTACGTCTCGGTCGAGGCGCCCATGCCGGCGCTCTCCCAGTGCTTGTTCGCGGTCATGATGTTGTTGACCTTCGCGATCGGCACGGGCAGCGCCATGAGGCCGGTGATCTTGCCGTTCAGCCCGACCGGCGACACCACCCACGCGGTGGGCGCGTCCAGCTGCGGCTGGTAGGGCTGGAAGTCGGTGATCCAGACGTAGTCGACGTCGTTGGAGCGCAACGCTTTCTGGTAGGCGTCCCTCAGGTTGGACTCGCGGTAGGGGCCGGTGAAGATGTTGGTCCCCAAATCCGGGCCCTTTCGCACGCTGTAGACGACATTGCCCTGCAGGTCGAGGAGCAGTGCATCGCGGTATTGAAACCGGGTGACGATGCCACGCATGTAGAAATCGAAGCGGGCGTTGGCCGCCGACCACGCGCTCCCGTCGCCGGCATCCACGACGGGGAGGCCATCGGGGGGCTGACGGGGAGGCGCGGTGTAGTACGACTGGATGTACTTCTGCGCGTTGGAGGCGGGCAGAACGGCGTTCAGATCGATGAGGTCACCGGTCAGCCGCTTGATCGGATCGATCATCTGGGTCTGGTAATAGCCGGCGAGCTCCTGCTGCTGGGCGGGAGTGATGGTCGCGTTGCCCAATTGGTCGAAGCCCGCCGTCAGCGCGGCGGTCGCGTCGACGATGCTGAACCCCCCGCTGTAGACGATCAGCGAGTTGGTGACTTCCCGGAACAGGGCCTCCACCTGGCGCCGCTGCGACTCGCGCAACTCGATCAGCCGCTCGGACTCGACTTGCCGCAACGCGGTCCGCCCGGAGAGGCCGCCGATCAGGCCGATCACCGCCACACCCAGAATGCTCGACAGCAGCAGCGCCACCATGATCTTGGACTGGATACCGAACCGGATGCGCGGCAGGTGGCGGGCGCCCATCGGGGCCTTGGCGGCCGGCGCGGGCGCGGCCGCGATCGGCGCACCGGTTTCCGCGGACGTCTCCGGGGCCGGTTCGGCGTTTTCAAGCTCGGTCGCTGTCAATCGCCTCTCCCGCCTTTCTTCGATCGAGAATCGGCACCGCTAACGCAGCAGACTAGCGCGCGGACCTCAAGATATCGGTGATTGCGCGCAAAGCGACGGGCCGCAACGGACCCGGGCCCGCCGGACCGCCCGGCTAACGTTGGCGCCATGGCGCGGGTGTGCGTGGTGGGCAGCGTGAACATGGATTCGACGTTTGCCGTCGATGCCCTTCCGCGCCCGGGCGAAACGGTGTTGGCGTCGTCGGCGATCCAGGCACCCGGCGGCAAGGGCGGCAACCAGGCGGTCGCCGCCGCGCGTGCGGGTGCGCGGGTGGAATTCGTGGGCGCGCTCGGGGACGACGCGGCCGCCGAACGGTTGCGGGCCCACCTGCTGGCCAACGGGGTAGGGCTCCGCGCGGCGCTGTCCGTGCCCGGCCCGAGCGGCTCGGCGGTGATCGTGGTCGACGCCGCCGGCGAGAACACGATCGTGGTCTCGCCGGGCGCCAACGGCCGGCTCTCGGTCGACGAGGCGCAGGCGCGCGCGGCCCTCACCGAGTGCGACGTGATGTTGACGCAGTTGGAGATTCCGGCGCCAACGGCACTGGCCGCGGCGCGGCAAGCGCGTTCGGCCGGCGCCGCCGTCGTGACCAACGCATCGCCCGCCGGCCAGGACGAGGAGGCGCTGGACGCGCTGGCGGCGCTGACCGACGTGGTGATCGTCAACGAGCGTGAACTCGAGCAATGGCACTGGGCGGCAAACCATTTGGTGGTCACCCTGGGTTCGCGCGGCGCCCGCTACGTCGGCACCGACGGCGACTTCGTGGTACCCGCCCCGGCGGTCGCGGCGGTGGACACCGCGGGCGCCGGCGACGTCTTCGCCGGGGTGCTGGCCGCGAGTTGGCCGGGCGACGCCGGGTCGCCGGCCGGGCGACTGCGGGCGCTGCGGCGCGCCTGCGCGGCTGGCGCGCTTGCGACCCAGGTCCGCGGCGCCGGCGGCTGCGCACCGGACGCCGAAGCGATCGAGTCGGCGGTGCGCACCAACGGCCGGTGACGGCGCCGCGATTTCCCCGGCGCCGGCCGCCGGTTGGTACTCTCCATGGACTGTCGTGAGGGCAGGTCGCTGGGGTGCACGGTTTTCGGCCGGGAGGATAGGCATGGACGCCCAGCTCATTACGTCATTCGACCCGACGCGCGGCCGGGCCCACGGGTTCGCCGGCGGGGACAACTTTCCGGCATGAAGCGTCTCTTGCGGGCCGTGCAGGAGCTGTCGCTGGCGCGCGGCCTGCCCGCCGTCCACGAGGTGGTGCGGGCGTCGGCGCGCGAGCTCACCGGGTGCGACGGCGCCACATTGGTCCTCCGCGCTACCCGGGAGGCCGCTCGACGTCGTGGGCGATGATCAGGCCGTCGGCCGTCTCGAGTTCGTCGGCCGTCTGGTTGAACAACACGCGACTGCGGCTGGGCGACAGCAGCGCCGACAGGTAATGGTGCGGCGCCCCGGCCACGAACGCCAGGCGGTTGACGCGGAGCAGCGCCGCGCCGATGGCCGTGTCGAGCAAGCGCGCGTTGCGGGGGCCCGCGATCTCGGCCGTGATCTCGTGCCGCACCCGCTCCACGACCACCCCGGCCTCCGAAAGCAACTGGTAGAGCGGCGCGCCGAGCAGCCGGGCTTCGGTGAGCGCCGGGGCCAGGCGCGCCGGGAGCCAGGCGTCGCTGACGATCAGCGGCTCGCTCGTCCGGCGTTGCCGGCGCACCCGCAGGACCTGCAGCAGCTCGTCCGGAGTTTCGAGGGCCTCGCCGACGAGCCGCGGGGGGCGGCGCACCCCGAGCTCGACGACCTCGACCTCGGTCTCGAACTGGGTCTGCCGCAGGCCCTGCATGTACGAGCTGCCGCCGCCCAGGTAGCCGGACACGTCGGCGGGACCGTGCCGGCGCACGAATGAGCCCACGCCGTGCCGGCGCTCGATGTAACCCTGCTCGGCCAGGTCGGCCAGCGCCCGGCGCACGGTGATGCGCGAAACCCCGAACTGGTCGCACAGCGTCTGCTCGGTCGGCAACGCCTCGCCCGGGGCGATCGCGCCGCGGTCGATCTCGTCGTGCAGGACCAGGAACAGCTGCCGGTGCAAGGGCACGCCGGCGGCGGTCGACATTGCTCCCGCTTTGCTCTGCCCCATGGCGGTCAATGCTTCCACAGCGCCTTCCTTGCGCGGCTCGTTCAGTTGTTATATGTATATAACAACTTGGATTCGCAGGGGGTTCGATGACCGTGATGCAGCACGCTCCCGCCACCGATCCGGCCGGGCCGACCGGACGGCTGGCGACCTGGGTCGCCGATCTGACGCTCGACGACGTGCCGCGTCCCGTCGTGCAGCGCGCCAAGCACCTCCTGCTTGACGGCGTCGGCTGCGCGCTGGTGGGGGCTCAACTGCCCTGGTCGCGGGTCGCCACCGGCGCCGTCCTCGGGCTCGAGGGCGACGGCACCGGCACGATCGTCATCGGCACCGGGCGCAGCACCGGCGCCCCGGCGGCCGCCGTGCTCAACGGCACGTTCATCCAGGGCTTCGAACTCGACGACTTCCACCCCCTGGCGCCGCTGCACAGCTGTGCGCTGGTCATCCCCGCGCTGCTGTCGACGGCGTCGACGCGGACACAGGCCACCACCGGGGCCGAACTCCTGTTGGGCGCCGTCGCCGGCTTCGAGGTCGGACCACGGGTCGGCTACACGCTGCACGGCACCCAGATGCTCGACCGCGGCTGGCATTCCGGGTCGGTGTTCGGCACCCACTCGGCCGCGATGGCGTCGGGCAAGCTGCGCGGACTGCCGCCGGCGCAACTGGAGGACGCGCTCGGCCTTGCCGCCACCCAGTCGGCGGGGCTGATGGCCGCCCAGTACGAGGCCATGAGCAAGCGGATGCACCACGGCCTGGCGGCGCGTAACGGCTTCTACGCCGCCGGTCTCGCGGCGGCCGGCTACACGGGCATCAAGCGCATCTTCGAGCGCGAATACGGCGGATTCTTAAGCGTCTTCGGCGAGGGCCACGATCCCGATGCGTCGTTGCTGACCGGACAGCTCGGCGAGCGCTGGAGACCACCGTCATCATGGTGAAGTCGTACGCCGCGATGGGCGGCCTGCACGGCGCCATCGACGCCGCCCGCTCCCTGCGCGCTTCGCTTGCCGGACAGGACATCTCCGCGGTCGACATCGCCGTCGGGGAGACGATCTACAAGCATGGCTGGTGGCCCCCGCAGCGCCCGCTCACCCCGGTGGGCGCCCAGATGAACATCGCCTATGCGACCGCGGCGGCGTTGCTCGACGGAAACGTGCTGCCCGAGCAGTTCACGCCCGCGCGGCTGGACGCCGACGACATCTGGTCGCTGATCGCGGCCACCACGGTGCGCCTCGACGAGTCGCTCGCCGGCGCCGCCTTCGCCGAAAAGTTCCGCACCGACGTCGCGGTGACCACGCGCGACGGCGCCGTGCACCGGGCCCGCGTTGTCCAACCGCACGGCGCCCCTTCGGATGCCGTCACCAACGACGAGCTCGTCGCGAAGTTTCACGCGCTCGCCGACCGGGTGACCAGCCGCCCGCGCGCCGAGGCGATCGAGCGGGCGGTGATCGGGCTGGAGGAACTCGACGACACGAACGACCTGTTCGATGTGCTCGCCGCCCCGGTGGCGGGCGCACTCGACTGAAAGGAGCCGAACCGATGCCCACCACCCCGTCTCGCCGGCGGTTGCGTGAACTGCTCGACAAGCGCGAACTCGTCATCGCGCCAGGCGTTTTCGACGGCATCTCGGCACAACTGACCAAGCGGACCGGCCACCGCGCGGCGTACATGACCGGCGCGGGCGTCGCCGCCTCCGGCTTCGGGCTGCCCGACATCGGGTTGGTCACGGCGACCGAGATGGCTGGCCGGGCCGCGATGATCGTCGACGCGCTGGGCGACATCCCGCTGATCGCCGACGCCGACACCGGGTACGGCGCGCCCATGAACGTGGTGCGCACGGTGCGCTCCTACGACGCCGCTGGGGTGGCCGCGATCCAACTGGAGGACCAGGTGTTTCCCAAGCGGTGTGGGCACCTGCCGGACAAGCAGGTCGTCGACGCGCCGGTGTTCGAGCAGGCCCTTGCCGCCGCGGTGGACGCGCGGTCCGACGACGGCCTGCTCGTGGTGGCCCGCACCGACGCGCGCGGCCCGCTCGGGCTGGACGCCGCGATCGAGCGCGCCAACCGGTACGCGCGGGCGGGCGCCGACATCATCTTCGTCGAGGCACCGCAGGACACCACCGAGGTCGAGCGCATCGCGGCCGAAGTCGACGCCCCCCTGTTGATCAACCTGGTCGTCGGCGGCATGACGCCGCTCGAGTCGGTATCGCGGCTGCAGGAATTGGGTTACGCCATCGCGATCCACCCGGGCAACCTGCTCATGCGGGCCACCTTCGGCATGCTGCAGAGCCTCTGTGAGCTCAACGGCACCGACATCGCCCCGCACCTGCCCGCCGCGCCCGCCGACTTCTTCAACCTCGTCGGCATGCGTGAGTGGCTCGACGTGGACACCCGCTACGCACGCAAGGACGCATCATGGGCATGACCATCATCGAGAAGATCCTCGCCCGCAAGGCGGGCCTGGGGACGGTGTCGCCGGGAGACACCGTCGTGGTCGACGTCGACATGACCGTGTTGATCGACCTGCAGTTCGCCACGATGTGGTTGACGCCCAACCGGATTCATGACCCGGACAAGCTGGCGGTGGTGATGGACCATGCCGTTCCGGCGCCTACCATCAAGGATGCGGCCGGCGGCCCGCAGGCCCGCAAGTTCGTCGCCGACTTCGGCATCGAGCGCTTCTACGACGTCGGCCGCCACGGCATCTGCCATCAGGTCATCGCCGAGAACGGGCTGGCGCGGCCGGGAGAGGTATTGGCCTGCACCGACTCCCACACCTGCGCGGCCGGCGCCTACAACACCGCGGCGCGCGGCCTCGGGCCCGCGGAGGTGTACTCGATCATGTGCACCGGCAGCACCTGGTTTCAGGTCGCGCCGACCATCCGCTACGAATTCCACGGCGCCAAGCCGGATACGGTGAGCGGCAAGGACATCTTCCTGCACATCGCCGACGAATACGGCGACGCCGCCAACCTCAGCCTGGAGTTCGGCGGCCCGGGCCTGGCCCGCATCCCGATGCACGATAGGCGCACCATCGCCACCCAGTGCGCAGAAATCTCGGCCGACTTCGGCACGTTCGAGCCCGACGACGTCCTGGCGTCCTTCCTCGCCGAGCGCGGCGTCACCGGGTACGACGCCGCCGCACCCGATTCCGACGCCGCCTACCAGGAGGTCCGCCGCGTCGACCTCACGGGCCTGGAACCGTACGTCGCGCGGCCGGGCACCGTCAGCCGCAACGGGCTGCCCGTCTCACGGCTGGACCGGCAGAAAGTGGACCAGGCGTTCATCGGGTCGTGCGCGAACGGCCAGCTCGAGGACCTGCGGATCGCCGCGGAAGTGCTGCGCGGCAAGGCCGTTGCCCCCGGCGTACGGCTGCTCGTCACGCCGGCCTCGCAGGCGGTGTACCGGGAGGCCATGCGGTTGGGGTATCTGCAGGACCTCGCCGACGCCGGCGCCGTCATCACCAACTCCACGTGCGGCGCGTGCTTCGGCTACCACATGGGCGTGGTCGGGCCCGGCGAGGTGTGCATCACCTCGAGCACCCGGAACTTCACCGGACGCATGGGCAGCACCGAGGCGCAGATCTTCATGGCATCCCCCGCGACGGTGGCCGCCTCAGCGGTCACCGGCTACATCACCGACCCGAGGAGTGTGACGGCGTGACCGTATCGTTCAGCGGAACGGTGTGGGTCTTCGGCGACAGCCTGAACACCGACGCCATGTATCCGGCCTTCGCGATGAAGATGGACCCCGCCGAGGCGGCCAAACACGTCTTCTACGAGGTGCGGCCCGGCTGGACCGACGAGGTGTCCCGGGGCGACGTCGTCGTCGCCGGCAAGAACTTCGGGCTCGGGTCGTCGCGGCCGGTCGCCGCGCTGTTCGTCGAGCTCGGCGTCGCCGGGCTGGTCGCCGAGGAATTCAACTCGCTGTTCTTCCGCAACGCCGTGAACTCGGGGCTGCCGGCGATGACTGTTCCCGACGCCACCAACCTCTTTCGCGAAGGCGACACCGGGACGTTCGACCTCAGCGCGGGCACCTGGAGCAACGACACCACGGGGGCGGTC
Organism: Mycobacterium sp. 050134; assembly: GCF_036409085.1. Lineage (NCBI taxonomy): Bacteria > Bacillati > Actinomycetota > Actinomycetes > Mycobacteriales > Mycobacteriaceae > Mycobacterium > Mycobacterium sp. 050134. The sequence continues at coordinate 65,669 of NZ_JAZGLV010000016.1, read as the reverse complement.
GGCAGCGTCGCGAAGCTGCCCGACCTCATCCTCGAGATCGTCGAAAGCGGCGGCGTGCTGCCGCGACTCGTGCGGCAGGGCTACCTCCCCGAGGAGTTGGGCGATCTGCTCCGCTCGCCGGCCGTCGCGATCCGCGGCGCCGGAAGCGGCTCATGATCGCGCCGCTTGGCAGGGCGCTGCGCGGCGTCCGCGCCGGGGTGCATCGAAGCCCGTTGAGTGCCAACGGGTTCGACGCCGGGGGCTCGATCTCGGTGAGCAGCACCGCGTTCACCGACGGAGGCCCCATGCCGCGGTCCGCCGCGGGAAAGGGCGCCGGGGACAACGTTTCCCCGCCGCTGCGCTGGGCCGGGCTGCCGCCCGGTACCGGGCAGGTGCTGCTGGTGATCGACGACATCGACGTCCCACTGCCCCGCCCGCTACTGCACACTGTCGCGCTGATCGAGCCGACACTCGACGAAATCGCGGCGGGTGCGCTGCAACCGGGCAGCCCTGGTGTGCGCTTCGTCCGCGCCGATCTCGGTCACCGCGGTTACGCCGGTCCCCGCCCCATTCCCGGCCACGGGCCGCACCGCTACCGGTTCCACGTGTTCGCCGTCGACCGGCCCATCGTCGAAACGCCGGTCACCGCGAAGGCGCTGTTCGCCTCCGTGAACGGACACGTGCTCGCACGCGGAACGCTGACCGGCACTTACGAGCGGTGAACCATGGGTGGTTGATGATCGGCGGTTGATGATCGGCGGTTGATGCCCGTCGGTGCGCCGCCGTCGGGCCGCGTCGAGTGTGCATCCTGGGCGTCTACTGGGCACTGAGAGCGGGGAATTCGCACGATTGGCCGCCCCCACCGCACACTCAACGCCCGGGATGCACACTCAACGCCCAGCCCCGAAACCGAAAGGCATCCCACCGCCAGCGATCCACGCTCGGGGTTCAACCACCGAACTTCTTGATGGCGTCCTCGGTCACCGGAGTGAACAGGTTGACAAGGTTGCCGTCGGGATCGCGGAACAGGATGGAGCGATTGCCCCATGGCATGGTCGTGGGCGCCTGTACCCATTCGCTCACGAGCGGCTGCAACCGCTCGTATTCGCGGTCGACGTCGTCGACCCTGAATTCAATGATGGCGCTGCGGTTCGCGGCGGGGCGCGCCGAGTCCTCACCGAACAGCCGAGTGGTGTCTGTGTGGCCGATCGCCAGGGTGAACGACGGGAACGCGAGCTCGGCGAACACCGGGGTGTACCGGGTCCCCGAGACGCCGGTCAGCTGTTCGTAGAATCCGACCAGCCGCTCCAGGTCGTCAGTGATGATGCGCAGCGAAACTAGATCCATGCTTCTCCTGATGAATTGGTGGATACCGCTAGCTCTCGGGGATCTCGCGCTCGATCTCGTCGAGCCAGATGCGGGCGGACATGTCCGACGGGGCCCGCCAATCGCCACGTGGGGAGAGCGCGCCGCCGTGCGACACCTTGGGGCCGTTGGGCAAGGCGGAGCGTTTGAACTGGCTGAACGAGTAGAACCGCTGGGCGAACACGCCGAGCCAGTGCCGAATCTCCTTTAGCGAGTAGGACGGCCGCTTGTCCTCGGGGAATCCGGGCGGCCAGTTGCCCTGTTCAGGATCGCTCCACGCGTGCCAGGCCAAAAACGCGATCTTCGACGGCCGGAACCCGAAGCGCAGCACGTGGAACAGCGAGAAGTCCTGCAGCGCATAGGGTCCGACCTTGTCCTCACTGCTCTGCAGCTCCTCCTCTTCGCCGCGGGGGACTAGCTCCGGCGAGATCTCGGTGTCCAGCACCGACCTCAGCACGTCGGTGACGTCGGAGGAGAACTGGCCGGACGAGATGACCCACCGGATCAGGTGCTGGATGAGCGTCTTCGGGATGCCGCCGTTGACGTTGTAGTGCGACATCTGGTCGCCCACCCCGTACGTCGACCAGCCGAGCCCGATCTCGGAGAGGTCTCCCGTGCCGAGCACGATGCCGCCGCGCTGGTTGGCCAGCCGGAAGAGGTAGTCGGTGCGCAGGCCGGCCTGAACGTTCTCGAAGGTGACGTCGTAGACCTTCTCGCCGCGGGCGAAGGGATGATCGATCTCCTTGAACATCACTTTGGCGGTTTCGGTGATGTCGATCTCGGCGAAGGTGACGCCTAGCGCTCGGCACAGCTCTATTGCGTTGCGCTTGGTGCGATCGCCGGTCGCGAACCCGGGCAGCGTGAACGCGAGGATGTCGCTGCGCGGCCGCTCCTCGCGGTCCATCGCCCGCGCCGCGACGATCAGGGCGTGCGTCGAGTCGAGGCCGCCGGAGATCCCGATGACGATCTTCGGGAAGTTCAGCGCGCGCAGCCGCTGCTCGAGCCCGGAGACCTGGATGTTGTAGGCCTCGTAGCAATCCTGTTCCAGGCGTTCGGCATTCGCCGGGACGAATGGAAAGCGCTCGATGTCCCGGCGCAGCCCGATGTCGCCGCCCGGCGGATCGAGCCGGAACTCGATGCGCCGAAACGACTCCGCGCTCCGGTGATGGCGCCGGTTGTCGTCGAAGGTGCCCATCCGCAGCCGTTCCGACCGAATCAAATCGGTGTCGACATCGGCGACACTGCGCCGCTCCCCCCTGGGGAAGCGCTCGGATTGAGCTAGCATGACGCCGTTTTCATAGATCATGGTCTGCCCGTCCCAGGCCAGGTCGGTGGTCGACTCGCCCTCACCCGCGGCGGCATAGACGTACGCCGCCAGACAGCGCGCCGACGCCGAGCGGGCCAGCAGGCAACGGTCCTCGGCGCGCCCGATGGTGATGGGGCTGCCGGACAGGTTGGCCAGCACGGTGGCGCCCGCCAGCGCCGCCTCGGCGCTGGGCGGAATCGGCACGAACATGTCCTCGCAGATCTCGACGTGCAGCACCAGGCCGGGCAGGTCGGACGCGGCGAAGAGCAGGTCGGGGCCGAACGGGGCCTCGACGGGGACGGACGGACCGGCGATGCGGATGGTGCCGCGCTCGTCGTCGCCGGGCGCGAGCTGGCGGCGTTCGTAGAACTCCCGGTAGGTGGGCAGGTAGGACTTGGGCGCGACGCCCAGCACCGAGCCGCGGTGGATGACCACGGCGGTGTTGTAGATCCGGTGCCGATAGCGCAGGGGCGCCCCGACGACCAGCACGGGAAGAAGATCCGCCGACGCCGCGACGATGTCCGCGAGGGCGCGCTCGACGTCGTCGAGCAGCACCTCCTGCAGCAGGATGTCCTCGATGGAGTAACCGGACAGCGTCAACTCGGGGAAGACGGCAACGGCAACGGCGTCGTCGTGGCACTCCCGCGCGATCCGCAGCACCGACTCGGCGTTGGCCGCCGGATCGCCGATCGCGGAGTGCTGGGTGCACGCGGCGACGCGAACGAAGCCCTGGCTGTAAATGTTGTAAAAGTCCGTGCGAGAACTCATGGCCCTTCCATTGTCGCCTCCCGGGTGTCAACTCATGGCCGCCGGGTATCCCGACAGCATGAGTGACACTGCTGTCCTGGTGGTCGACATGATGAATACGTATCAGCATCCCGACGCTGAAGACCTGATACCCAATGTCGGCAAGATCGTCGACCCTTTGGCCGATTTGGTCCGGCGGGCGCGCGAATCCGACGACGTCGACCTGGTGTACGCCAACGACAACTACGGCGACTTCAGCGCCGAGTTCTCCGACATCGTCCGCTCCGCACTCGACGGCGCGCGACCCGACCTGGTGAAGCCGATCGTGCCGCAGGAGGGCAGCCGGGTGTTGACGAAGGTGCGCCACAGCGCGTTTTACGCGACGGCGCTGGCGTACCTGCTCAACCGGCTGGAGACCAAGCGGCTGATCCTCACCGGCCAGGTCACCGAGCAGTGCATCCTCTACACCGCGCTCGACGCGTACGTGCGCCACTTTCCCGTCGTGATCCCGACCGACGCCGTCGCCCACATCGACGCCGACCTGGGTGAGGCGGCGCTGCGGATGATGGAGTCGAACATGTCCGCGGAGCTCACCCGCGTGGCGGACTGTTTGGGCTGAGCCCGGCCCGGCCGACTCCAACCCGGCGCGAGCGTGCGCAGAATGCCGGGCTCACAGGCGTGTCGCCGTACAGACACGCACGCTCGCGGGCGAGGGTTACCCTCGACGAGGTGATGGCCCCCTCTTGCCCCTCTTATTCGGAGGCGCCCGAGCTGCTCGCGCTGCTGGCCGGTCGGCGCGTGGCGGTGCTGACCGGCGCGGGGCTGTCCACCGACTCCGGCATCCCGGACTATCGCGGGCCCGACTCGCCGCCGAGCAATCCGATGACCATCCGCCAGTTCACCTCGGATCCGGTGTTTCGGCAGCGCTACTGGGCGCGCAACCACGTCGGGTGGCGGCACATGGACGACACGCTGCCCAACGCCGGTCACCGGGCGCTGGCCTCACTCGAACGTGCCGGGGTGGTCACCGGCGTCATCACCCAGAACGTCGACCTGCTGCACACCAAGGCCGGCAGCCGCAACGTCGTCGACCTGCACGGCACCTACGCGCGGGTCGTCTGCCTGGACTGCGGTGCGACCACGAGCCGGGCGGCGCTGGCCGAGCGGCTCGAGGACCTCAACCCGGGGTTCATCGAGCGAGCCGGCCGGCGAGCCGCCGGGGGCCTCGCGGTGGCGCCCGACGCCGACGCCGTGGTCGCCGACACGACGTCGTTCCGCTACCTGGACTGCGCGCGGTGTGGCGGCATGCTCAAACCCGACATCGTGTACTTCGGCGAAAGCGTGCGCAAAGAGATTGTCGCCCAGGCCTATTCATTGGTCGATGAGGCGGACGCGCTGCTGGTCGCCGGCTCGTCGCTGACGGTGTTCTCCGGTTACCGGTTCGTGCGCCACGCCGCCGCCACCGGCAAGCCGATCGGGATCATCAACCGCGGCCCAACCCGCGGCGACGACCTGGGCACCGTCAGGGTCGACGGCGGCTGCTCGGAGACGCTAGTGCTGCTGTCCGAGGAACTGGTGCCGGTAGCGCCCCGCTAGAAGCTGCACGGCATGCTGCGGATGGCGTGGATGAAATTGCCGGGCACGTAGGCCGGTTCGCCCGCCTGAATGTTTGGCAGCTGCGCGAGCAGCTCGCCGAAGAGGGCGCGCAGTTGCGCCCGCGCCACGTGCGCGCCGAGGCAGAAGTGCACGCCGCCGCCGCCGAAACCCATGTGGGGGTTGGGGTCCCGGCCGAGGTCGAGGCGCTCCGGGTGATCGAACACCGCGGTGTCCCAGTTGGCCGACGAGTAGAACATCACCACCTTCTCCCCCGCCCGGATGGCCTGGTCGCCAAGGTCGAAGTCGCGTGCGGCCGTGCGGCGGAAGGTCATGACGGGCGTGGCCCAGCGAATGAATTCCTCGACGGCCGTACCGGCGCGATTCTCGAAGGCCGCCAGCAGCCATGCCCGCTGATCGGGGAAGTCGGTGAGCGCCTTGAGCGCGTGGCTGGTGGTCTGACGGGTGGTGTCGTTGCCGGCCACCGCGAGCAGCACGAAGAAGGCCGACACGTCGGCGTCGGTGAGCCGGTCGCCGTCCACCTCGGCGGTGACCAGGGCGCTGAAGAGGTCGTCGCCCGGGCGCTTGCGCCGCTCCGCGGCCAGCGCGCCGGCGACCTGGTGCAGGTACATCTGGTTCTCGACGAGCACCTCGAGCGGGTTGCGGCCGTCGAGGTAGACGGCATCGGCCCAGGAGACCAGCGCGTCGGCGGCGCGCGCGACCTGCTGACGCTCGGAATCCGGGATGCCCACCATGTCCGACAGCGTGCGCAGGGGCAGCTCCTTGGCGCAGTGCTGGACGAAGTCGGCGCCGCTGCCGGCGGCCCGCAGCTCCTCGACGATGGTCTTCGCGTTCGCCTTAATCGAGTCCTCGATCCGACGGACCTGGCGCGGGGTGAAGGCGGCGCTGACGAGCTTGCGCAGCTTGGTGTGCCGGGGCGGGTCCATCGCCAGGAAGGACTGTGACGCCTCGAGGAGTTCCACCGGAATGTTCTCGAACATGACGCCCCGCCCGGACAGGAACACGTCGTTGTTGCGGCTGACGGCGACGACGTCCGAACGCCGGGTGACCGCCCAATAGCCCCGGTCGTCGGGGTCGTGCACCAGCGCGTCCTGCACCGGCGGGTGCCAGCTCACCGGCCGCTCGGCCCGCAGCACCGCGAACGAGCGTTCCCGCTCCGCCGCGGACTGAGACCAGAACGCACGCGAGGAAAGATCGATCGCGTCGTAGGCGCGATTGCTGCCCGACGTTCCCGCCATCACCGTCATCGTTGACCTCCGCCTGAGTATGACTCCCGTCACAAGTTAGGCCCGACCATATGTCTAGACAGTATGTCTAGTCAAGATGTCGAATCGGTGGCTATGCTCGGCGGATGCCGTCGATCACGCGCAAGCCGCCGGCCCGCCAGGAGCGGGGCCGGGAACAGCGGCGCGAGGAGCTGGAACGCCGGCTGCTGGACGCCACCGACCGGCTGATGCGCGACGGCACCAGCTTCACCGAGCTGAGCGTCGACCGGCTGTCGACCGAGGCGGGAATCTCGCGGGCCAGCTTCTACATCTATTTCGAGGACAAGGGCCACCTACTCCGGCGACTCGCCGGGCAGGTGTTCGGAGACCTCGCCGCCGGCGCCGAACGCTGGTGGGGAGTGGCCGGGAGGCACGACCCGGGCGACGTCCGTGCCGCCATGGCCGGCATCATCGAGACCTATCGGCGGCACCAACCCGTGCTCGTCGCCCTCAACGAGATGGCCGCCTACGACCCCGCGACGGCGCAGACGTACCGCGAGCTGCTGACCGCGATCTCGGATCGCCTCACCCGGATCGTCGAGGACGGCCAGGCCGACGGCACCGTCCGCCCGCAACTACACGCCGCCACCACCGCGAGCGCGCTTACCTGGATGGTCGAACGCGCATGCCAGCAGAACTTGCCCGCGAGACCGCCCGAGTACGACGCCGAGCTGGCCGCCACGCTGGCCGAAATCGTCTGGGGTGCGCTGTATCTCCAGGACACCGCGGCGCACTGACCCGACGGGCGGTGTCCCGGTGTGACGAGCAACATAGTTAGCACCCTAACTATTAGGACTACGATGCGAATATGGCGCCGCCGGCCGTATCGCAGATCGACCCGCTCTCCCTCGAACGGCAGGTCTGTTTCGCGCTGAGCGTGACCAACCGCGCCGTCCTCGCGGTCTACCGGCCGCTATTGGAGCCGCTGGGATTGACCCACCCCCAGTACTTGGTGATGCTGACGCTCTGGGACCACCAGAAGTCGGCAGCCGGGCTGCGAAAGCACCTGTCGGCCAAGGACATTGCCACCACATTGCAGATGGATCCGGCTACCCTGTCGCCAATGCTGAAGCGCCTGGAGGGGCTCGGCCTGATCACCCGGACTCGAAGCGCGATCGATGAGCGCTGCGCCGACGTCAGACTCACCGACGGTGGCACCGCCCTGCGTCGGCGCGCGCTGAAGATCCCACCCGCCGTGGTCGCGCGTCTGGGTGTGGGCTTGGACGAACTCCAGCACCTGCACCAGGTGCTTACCCGCATCAACGCGGCCGCCTTGGCAGCGGGCGCATTACAGTGCTGAAAACCGCCCGCCCCCAAGGAGCCCCATGACGAGCAGCAAACCCAACATCTGGCAGTACATCGCCTATTCGTACGGTCGATGCCTGCCCGCCTCGATGCGCGACTGGGTCGCCCACGACCTGGCGGGCGACGGAGCCGTGCGCCGGCACATGATCCGGTGGGCCATACCGCCGCTGGTCGTTCTCGCGCCGTTCTGGCTGCTTCCCGCTTCGCTCTATGTGCACACCGAAATGACGGTGCCGCTCTACATCTGGGCCCTACTGATCTCGCTCGCGTTGAACAAGGTCTGGCGCCGACACCGGCTGGCGCAGCACGGCCTCGACCCGAATCTGGTCGACGTGATCAAGAACAAGAAACAAGCGAAGATGCACGAGGACTACGCCCGCCGTTTCGGGCCGCGCCCCGAATCCGCGGCGTGGCAGGACAACAGCAACCCGTTCATCTAGGCCGCTTAAACGACCACCAGGTCGTCGGCGTGCACCGCGGGCCGGCGCAGCTCTCCCGGCAACTCGGAGGTCGACCGGCCCATCATCGAGGCGAGTTCGGCGGCGTCATAGGCGACCACACCGCGGGCCACCATCGCCGCATCCGGCCCGCGCAACTCGACGACGTCGCCGCCGTAGAACCGGCCGGCCACCGCGGTGATGCCCGCGGCCAGCAGCGAACGGCGTTGTTGCACAACGGCGCGCACCGCCCCGGCGTCCAGGGTGAGTGAGCCGGCCGACTCGGCGGCGTAGCGCACCCAGAACCGGCGCGCCGACATGCGGGCGGTGCGTGCGGCGAACACCGTGCCCGACGAGGCGTCGGTGAGCGCGGTCGCGGCGTCGGCGGCGGCGGCCAGCAGCACCGGCACCCCGGCGTCGGCCGCCAGCAGCGCCGACGACATCTTCGACGCCATCCCCCCGGTACCCAGCGCGCTGCCGGGCCCGGCGACCACGCCGTCTAGGTCCGCCGTCCCCGACACCTCGGGAATGAACCTGGCGCCCTCCGTCTTTCGCGGGTCGGCATCGTAAAGGCCGTCGATGTCGGACAGCAGCACCAGCGCCTCGGCGCCCACCAGGTGGGCCACCAGCGCGGACAGCCGATCGTTGTCGCCGAACCGGATCTCGTTGGTAGCGACCGTGTCGTTCTCGTTGACGATCGCCACCGCGTGCAGCGCCCGCAGTCGGTCGAGTGTGCGCTGGGCGTTGGTGTGCTGGGCGCGCATGGAGATGTCGTGGGCGGTCAGCAGGACCTGTCCGACCGTGCGGCCGTACCGGGCGAACGCCGCGCTCCACGAGTTCACCAGCGCCACCTGCCCAACACTGGCCGCCGCCTGCTTCGTCGCCAAGTCCTTGGGGCGACGGGACAATCCGAGCGGCTCCATGCCGGCGGCGATGGCCCCAGAGGACACGATCACCACGTCCGTGCCTGCCTTCATGCGCGCCTCGATCGCATCGGCGAGGGCGGCCAGCCTCCCGGCGTCGAACATCCCGGACGGCGTGGTCAGCGCGTTGGTGCCGACCTTGACCACGAGGCTGCGGGCGGTCCGGATGGCCTCACGGTGTGCGCTCACGGGGCGGCATCGGTGTCGCCCGCACGTTCGCGGCGCTGACGGCGGGCGGCCTTGCGTTCGGCGGCACCCACCCGCTCGCTCTGCTCGAGCCGCACATCGGTTCCCCGGCCGGACATGGCGACGTGTTGGCCCGCCGGTGTCTGTGGTTCCCAGTCGAAGGTCATCTCGCCGATGGTGACCGCGCAGCCGGGCTCGGCACCCAGCCGCAGCAGCTCATCCTCGACGCCCAAGCGCGCGAGCCGGTCGGCGAGATAGCCGACGGCCTCGTCGTTTTCGAAGGCGGTCTGCCGGACCCAGCGCTCGGGCCGCGCGCCGCTGACCACGAAACCGCCCTGTCCGTCGGGCTCGACGGCAAAGCCGCTGTCGTCGACGGGCACCGGACGGATCACCGGCCGCCGCGGCACGACCGGCGGGAGCGCCGCGTTGTACTCCGACACCATCCGCCACAGCCCGAAGATCAACGGCTGCAAGCCTTCCCGCGAGACGGTCGACACCAGGAACACCGGCCAGCCGCGTTCGGCGATCTCATCCCGCACGAATTCGGCGAGTTCGCGCGCCTCCGGGACGTCGATCTTGTTCAATACCACCGCCCGCGGCCGCTCGGCGAGGTCGCCCAGCGTAGCATCGCCCTGCAGCGTGGGCGTGTAGGCGGCGAGTTCGGCCTCCAGGGCGGCGATGTCGGAGATCGGATCGCGGCCGGGTTCGGCGGTGGCACAGTCGACCACGTGCACGAGCACGGCGCAGCGCTCGATGTGCCGCAGAAAATCCAGGCCAAGCCCGCGGCCCTGCGACGCGCCGGGAATCAGGCCGGGAACATCGGCGACGGTGAAGGTGTGCTCCCCCGCCGAGACGACGCCCAGGTTGGGGGCCAGCGTGGTGAACGGATAGTCGGCGATCTTCGGCTTGGCCGCGGAGATCGCGGACACCAGCGACGACTTTCCGGCGGACGGGAAGCCGATCAGGCCAACGTCGGCCACGGTCTTGAGTTCGAGCGTGAGGTCGCGGGCCTCGCCCTCCTCGCCGAGCAGGGCGAAACCGGGGGCCTTGCGGGCGCGCGACGCCAGCGCGGCGTTGCCCAGGCCGCCGCGACCGCCGGCCGCGGCCTCGAAGCGGGTGCCCGGGCCGACCAGGTCCGCGAGCAGCCTGCCGTTCTCGTCCAGCACGACGGTGCCGTCGGGGACCTTCACCTCCAGGTCCGCGCCGGCGGCGCCGTCGCGGTTGTTCCCCATGCCCTGCTTGCCCGAAGGGGCCGCGATGTGGGGGCGAAAGTGGAAATCCAGCAGGGTGTGCACCTGCGAATCGACGACCAGGACGACGCTGCCGCCCCGGCCTCCGTTGCCGCCGTCGGGGCCGCCCAGGGGCTTGAACTTCTCGCGGCGAACCGACGCGCAGCCGTTACCGCCCGAACCCGCACGCGCATGGATGGTGACGCGGTCGACAAACCGAGGCATCGCAGGGTCCTCTCAGGTATCGCCCGGCGACGATGCGAGCCGGGCGGCCCGGGAAGAGATCAGTCGGCCGCGACGATGCTGACGGTCTTGCGCCCACGCTTGACGCCGAATTCGACCGCGCCGGTCTCCTTGGCGAACAGCGTGTCGTCGCCGCCGCGCCCGACGTTCACCCCGGGGTGAAACTTGGTGCCGCGCTGACGGACGATGATCTCGCCGGCCTTGACGAGCTGGCCGCCGAATCGCTTGACGCCCAGCCGCTGAGCGGCGGAATCGCGACCGTTGCGCGAGCTCGAAGCGCCCTTCTTATGTGCCATGTCTGTCGCCTTTGCTACTTGATCCCGGTGACCTTCAGGACCGTCAGCTGCTGACGGTGGCCCTGACGCTTGTGGTAGCCGGTCTTGTTGCGGAACTTGTGGATGCGGATCTTGGGGCCCTTGATGTGCTCGAGCACCTCGCCCGTCACGGCGACGTTGGCCAGCGCGCCGGCGTCAGTGGTGACGTTGGTCCCGTCCACCACCAGCGCGACCGGCAACGACACACTCGAACCCGGCTCCGAGTCGAGCTTCTCGACCTTGACGACGTCCCCGACGGCGACCTTGTACTGCTTGCCGCCCGTCTTGACGATTGCGTAGGTCGCCATCGTTGCTCCTGCCTTCTGCTTCGCCGATTGCCCGCGCTTGGCGCGCGAACCACCGGCATCCTCGTGGTGGGTCCTGGTCGTGGATCTCAGTGCGGGGCCGCGCCGTCTTCCGGGAGTCCCGCCGTTCACCGGCCAAGGCTTGGGGCCCGGCCTGGCGACAACTGTCCAAGGGTACGTGGCCAGCGCCTACAGGGTCAAACTGGCCCGGTCACCGGCCTCAGTCGGCGTGGATGGGCGGCCCGGCCGGCCGGCCGGCGGCGCGCCGTCGGGAACGCCCGAACGTCGACCGGACCTCGACGATGCCACCGGAGTCGTCCGCGTCGGAGTCCTCGGAATCGTCGAAGTCCGAATCGTCGTCATCGTCGTCATCGTCGTCATCGCTGTCGTCATCCAACCCGACGTCCTCGTCGTCGTCGCCGAGGTCTTCCTCGTCGTCCAGCTCGTCCTCGTCGAGTTCGTCCTCGTCGTCGGTGTCGTCCGTGTCGTCGGCGCCGCCGAAGTCCTCCCGCACGGCGGTCACCTCCGCGTGCGTCCGTTCGTCGATGTCGCTCGACTCGTCCGATTCGCCGGTCTCGTCGGACTCCTCGTCGTCGCGCCCGTTACCGGCCGCCATCGCCTTGAACATCGGGTGCTCACCGGGGGCATGCGCGGGCACCTTGGCCACCGCGGGCTGGTCGGCGGACTCGTCGGACCGGCCCTTCTTCGACCGCCGGCCGCGCCGGCCGCCGGACTCGGCCTTGCGCCCGTTCGACGGCGTCGATTCGACGGGGTCGGCGTGCAGCAGGACGCCGCGGCCGCCGCAGTGGGGGCACGCCGTCGAGAACGCCTCGATCAACCCGGTCCCCAGCCGCTTGCGGGTCAGTTGCACCAGGCCCAGCGAGGTCACCTCGGACACCTGGTGGCGGGTGCGGTCGCGGGCCAGCGACTCGGTCAGCCGACGCAACACCAGGTCGCGGTTCGACTCGAGCACCATGTCGATGAAGTCGATGACGACGATACCGCCGATGTCGCGGAGCCGCAGCTGGCGAACGATCTCCTCGGCCGCCTCGAGGTTGTTCTTGGTCACCGTCTGCTCGAGGTTGCCCCCGGAGCCGGTGAACTTGCCGGTGTTGACGTCGATCACCGTCATCGCCTCGGTGCGGTCGATCACCAGCGTGCCGCCCGACGGCAGCCACACCTTGCGGTCCATCGCCTTGGCCAGCTGCTCGTCGATGCGATGCACCGCGAACACGTCGGGCGGCGGGACCCCCTCGGAGGACCCGGCCGTCTCGTACTTGTTCAGCTTCGAAACCAGGTCGGGGGCAACCGAATTCACGTACTCGGTGATCGTATTCCAGGCCTCGTCACCCGACACGATGAGCCCGGCGAAGTCCTCGTTGAACAGGTCGCGGATGACCTTGACCAGCACGTCCGGCTCTTCGTAGAGCGCGACCGCGGCACCGGCCGCCTTCTGCTTGATCTCGCTCGCCTTGGCCTCGATCTGCTGCCAGCGCTCCTGCAGGCGGGTGACGTCGCCGCGGATGTCGTCCTCTTTGACGCCCTCCGAGGCGGTGCGGATGATCACCCCGGCGTCCGACGGGACCACCTCGCGCAGGATCTCCTTGAGGCGTTGCCGCTCGGTGTCGGGCAGCTTGCGGCTGATCCCGGTGGACGACGCGCCCGGCACGTACACCAGGTAGCGGCCCGCCAGCGACACCTGCGTGGTCAGCCGGGCGCCCTTGTGGCCGATCGGGTCCTTGCTGACCTGGACCACGACGTAGTCGCCCGGTTTGAGGGCCTGCTCGATCTTGCGGTCGGATCCGCCCAGGCCGGCGGCTTCCCAGTTGACCTCGCCGGCGTACAGCACCCCGTTGCGGCCGCGGCCGATGTCGACGAACGCCGCCTCCATCGAGGGCAGCACGTTCTGCACGATCCCGAGGTAGATGTTGCCCACTAGGGAAGCGGAAGCGGCGGACGTCACGAAGTGCTCGACGACGATGCCGTCCTCGAGCACCGCGATCTGGGTGTACCGCGAACCTGGGTGCGGCGGTTCGGTGCGAACCCGGTCGCGCACCACCATGACGCGTTCGACGGCCTCCCGGCGCGCCAGGAACTCGGCCTCGGTCAATACCGGCGGGCGGCGCCGCCCGGCGTCGCGCCCGTCCCGGCGCCGCTGCCGCTTGGCCTCCAGCCGCGTCGAGCCGTCGATGCCCTTGATCTCGGCCGTCGAGCTGCCATTGCCGTCCCCGCCGCCCTTGCCCGAGCGCGGCGGCCGTTCGTGCACCACCGTGTTGGGCGGGTCGTCGGGCGACGATGAGTCGTCGTCGTCAGCCGCACCGGACTTGCGGCGCCTGCGCCGGCGGCGCCGGCGGGTGGCGCCCTCCGACGCGCCGCCCTCCTCGTCACCGGTGTCCGAATCGTCGGAGTCCTCGGAATCGTCCTCGTCCGAGTCGGATTCGGCGTCGTCGTCGCCGGAATCCTGGCCGTCGGGGCCGCCCTGCTCGCCGCGCCCGCGGCCCCGGCCGCGGCGACCCCGGCGCCGGCGGCGGTTGGCCGGCTTGTCGGCCTGTTCGTCGTCGTCGGTGTCGCCGTCCTCGGAGTCGTAGTCGGCGTCACCCTCGGAGGCCTCGCCGTCGTCGCCCCGGTCCTTCTCGATCGGCTGGGGCGCGACGAAAAGCGGCATGTACTGCGGGGGTTCGCCGGTGGTCTCCGCAGGCGGCGGCACGGGCCGGGCTGCCACGGGGGCCGGGGCACTGCTGAAGCCCGGGATGTTCGGCAGCGGCTTGGCGAAGATGAGGTCGCGCACGCGGAGCGCGTCCTCGCGGTCCACGCCCGACTGCACGTTGCGGGTCCGCCCGTCGAGCGAGACCAGGGCGTCCAGCACCTCTCTGTTGGTGCTGCCCAGCGCCCGTGCCAGCTGATGGACCCTCAGGCGGTCCGGCAGGTCCTCGTGCCCGGTCGGCTCTTGTGTCGGCTCTGTAGGGGGTGCACCGTCTACCACAAACTCTCCTTTAGCCCCCGGGCGCGTCATTTCGACGCGGCCACGCGAGGGCTTCGCTATGCGCCCGGGTCGCTTCTCCCGGGCCTGTAATGGTCTCGCCCCGAGCGGCTCGAATGAACTCGCCCGACGTCGTACTGAATGTCGGCCTGACATGCGGCGCAACACCGGCCCGATGGCAGTGGTCGCGCTTGTCTAAGTCTTCATTCGGGTGTCCGAAGCCGGTCCGGCGACGTTCACCCGCTGTCAGTATCCCATATCACTTCTCGCACCCACTCGCACCTGAGCGGGCGGTTCGTTCGGCCGAGCTAACTGTTGGGAAACCAGAGCGCGATCTCGCGCTTTGCCGAGTCGGCCGAATCCGACCCGTGCACGAGGTTGAACTGCGTCTCCAGCCCGAAGTCGCCGCGAATCGTGCCCGGTGTCGCCTTTTCGACCGGATCGGTGCCGCCGGCGAGCTGACGGAACGCGGCGATGGCCCGCGGCCCCTCCACGATCACCGCGACCACGGGTCCCGACGTGATGAATTCGAGCAGCGAACCGAAGAAGGGCTTGGCTTCGTGTTCGGCGTAGTGCTGAGCGGCCAGGTCTTCGGTGACGTGCCGAAGCTCCAGCGCGGCGATGCTCAGGCCTTTTCGCTCGATGCGGCTGAGGATCTCCCCGGTGAGACGCCGTTCGACGCCGTCGGGCTTGATCAGTACGAGAGTCCGTTCGGTCACGGCGCACAGCGTACAGAAATTGCCGCCGCCTCAGCCGGGCGGCTGGGCCTTCCCGCGTCCGGCCTCCCGCCGCCGCACCTCGGCGCGAAAGTACGCGATGAGGGCCCATAGGCCGGTGAACAGGACGCCGATGACGCCCACCCCCGGGTACACCGCGAAGCCGGCGAGCAGCGGGATCTGGACGCCGAGGTTCACCCAGATCGCCCAGGGCCGCCGCTGGAGCCCGGCGAGCAGGATCAGCAGCGCGGCCAGGCCGATCAGGTAGGCCAGCGAGGCCGACGTCAGGCCACCGCCGACCGCGCCGACCACCGGGATCGCGAGCAGCACCACGATCGCCTCGAGGATCAACGTCGCGGCCATGACCGCGCCGAAACTCTTCCACGGGTCGCCGGCCGGCGGCGGGCCCTGCTCGCTCATTGCGGATCACGACCGAACAGGGTGCGGGCCGCTCCGGCGGTGACGACCGAGCCGGTGATGACGATCCCGGTGCCGGAGAACGCCTCGACCTCCCCCTCCACCAGTCCGTCCCGCAGGGCGTCGTCGACGAGGGTGGTCGCGAGGTCGATCGCGTCGCTCAGGTTCTCGGCGCTGGTGACGCGGTCGGGCCCGAACCGCTGCTGCGCCACCAGCGCCAGCGACTCGACGTCCAGCGCCCGCGGCGACCCGTTCTGGGTCACGATGACGTGGTCGAACACGGGCTCCAGCTCGGCGAGGATGCCGCCGGCGTCCTTATCGGCGAGCACGCCGACCACGCCGACCAGGTAGCGGAAGTCGAACTCGCCGGTCAGCGTCTGCGCCAGCGCGGCCGCGCCCGCCGGATTGTGCGCGCCGTCGATGAAAACCGTTGGCGCGCTGCGCATGCGCTCCATCCGGCCGGGACTGGTGACGGCGGCGAAGCCGGCCCGGACCGCGTCGACGTCGAGCTGGCGCTGCGCGCCCGCGCCGAAGAATGCCTCGACCGCCGCGAGCGCCACGACGGCGTTGTGCGCCTGGTGCTCGCCGTGCAGCGGCAAGAAGATATCGGAGTACACGCCGCCGAGCCCCTGCAGTTGCAGGACCTGTCCGCCGATGGCAACCTGGCGGCCCAGGACCGCGAATTCGGAATCCTCGCGGGCGACGGCGGCGTCCGCGCGCACGGCCCGCGCCAGCAGCACCTCCATCGCCTCGGGCAGCTGGCGTCCGATCACCGCGACGGTGTCCGGCGCCCCCTCGGGTGCCTTGGCAATGATTCCGGCCTTCTCGCCGGCGATGCTGGCGATGTCGTCGCCCAGGTAGTCCACATGGTCGATGGCGATCGGGGTGATGACCGCAACCGGTGCGCCGATCACGTTGGTGGCGTCCCAGCGCCCCCCCATTCCAACCTCGACGACCGCGACGTCGACGGGCGCGTCGGCGAACGCGGCGAACGCCATCCCGGTGAGCACCTCGAATTTGCTCATCGCCGGTCCGCCGTCCGTTTGAGACTGCGCGTCGACCATTTGCACGAAGGGCTCGATCTCTTGGTACGTCGCGACGTACCGGGCCGGGCTGATCGGCTTGGAGTCGATCGCGATGCGCTCGACCGCGGATTGCAGGTGCGGGCTGGTGGTTCGGCCGGTGCGGCGGCCCAGGGCGGTCACCAGGGCGTCGACCATCCGCGCCACCGAGGTCTTGCCGTTGGTGCCCGTGATGTGAATCGACGGGTAGCCGAGCTGCGGCGAGCCCAGCAAGTCCATCAGTGCGCTGATGCGGGTCAGGCTCGGCTCGATCTTGGTTTCCGGCCAGCGCTGGTCCAGCAGGTGTTCGACCTGCCACAGTGCCGCGATCTCGTCGGGCGTGGGCGGGGCATCGGCCTCGGGGACTTCGGGGTGTTCGGGGTGTTCGGGGTGTTCGGGGTCTGCGGGTTCCCCGGGGCCAAAGCCCGGCCCCCACTCGGGCGACTCGCTCATCACAGGGCAGCCAGCCTGGCCGTGATCCGGTCCCTCTCGTCCTGCGCGAGCCGCTGCCGGTCGCGGATCTTTGCGACCACATGTTCGGGAGCCTTGGCCAGGAAGTCGGCGTTGCCCAGCTTGGCGGCGGTCGAGGAAAGCTCCTTTTGCGCTGCGGCCAGGTCTTTTTCCAGGCGGCGGCGCTCGGCGGCGACGTCGATGGTGCCCGACGTGTCGAGCTCGACGACGACGGTGCTGTTCGAGTCGGGCCCCAGCCGCACCTCCAACGACACCGACGGCTGGAAGTCGTCACCCGGCGCGGTCAGCCACGCCAGCGAGGTGACGGCGGCGACTTGGGCGCTCAGCCCGGCGCCCTCGACACCGCCCAGCCGGGCCGGCACCTTCTGCCGGTCGGCCAGGCCCTGTTCGCTGCGGAACCGCCGGACCTCGGTGACCAGCCTCTGCATGTCGCTGATCCGCTGCGCGGCAACCGGATCCAGCGACACCCCCGACGGCGTCGGCCAATCGGCGACGACCAGCGACTCCCGGTTTGTCAGTGCCCGCCATAACGACTCCGTGAGGAACGGGATCACGGGGTGCAGCAGGCGCAGCAGCGTGTCGAGCACCGCCGCCAGCACGGCGGTGGTGTGGGCACCCCCCTCCGAGAGCTGCGTCTTCGCCAATTCCAGGTACCAGTCGCAGAATTCGTCCCACGCGAAGTGATACAGCGCCTCGCAGGCCCGGCTGAACTCGTAGGCGTCGAGGGCCGAATCGACTTCGGCGCGAACCTCTTCCAGGCGTCCAAGGATCCAGCGATCGGCATCGGTCAGTCGGTCCGACGGCGGAAGATCCTCCAGGGCAGCGCCGTTGAGCAGCGCGTAGCGCGTTGCGTTGAACAGCTTGGTGCAGAAGTTGCGGGAGGCCCGGACATGGTCCTCCCCGATCGCCAGGTCACCGCCGGGACTGGCGCCGCGGGCCAGTGTGAAACGCAGGGCGTCGGCCCCGAACGTGTCCATCCAGTCCAGCGGGTCGACCACGTTGCCCTTGGACTTGCTCATCTTGCGGCCGGACTCGTCCCGGATCAGCCCGTGCAGGAAGACGTCGGTGAACGGTACCTGGGGGCCCCGGCGGCCGCCGAGCGTGATGGCGTCGTCGTCGCCGACGAAGGTGCCGAACATCATCATCCGCGCCACCCAGAAGAACAGGATGTCGTAGCCCGTCACCAAAACGCTTGTCGGGTAGAACTTCTCCAGTTCCGGGGTCTGCGCCGGCCAGCCCAGCGTGGAAAACGGCCAGAGTCCGGAGGAGAACCAGGTGTCCAGCACGTCGGGGTCCTGCTCCCAGCCCTCCGGCGGCGCCTCGTCCGGCCCGACGCAGACCTGTTCGCCGTCGGGCCCGTACCAGATCGGGATCCGGTGGCCCCACCACAGCTGCCGCGAGATGCACCAGTCGTGCATGTCGTCGACCCAGGCGAACCAGCGTGGCTCCATGCTGGCCGGGTGAATTACGGTGTCGCCGTTGCGCACCGCGTCACCGGCGGCCTTGGCCAACGACTCCACGCGCACCCACCACTGCAGCGACAGCCGCGGCTCGATCGGCTCGCCGCTGCGCTCGGAGTGCCCGACGCTGTGCAGGTAGGGGCGCTTCTCCTCAACGATCCGTCCCTGCGCGGCAAGGGCTTCCCGCACCGCGACGCGCGCCTCGAAGCGATCCATCCCGTCGAATTGCGTTCCGGTGTTGGCGATCCTGCCCTTGGTGTCCATGATCGAGATCATCGGCAGCTGGTGGCGCAATCCGATCTCGAAGTCATTGGGATCATGCGCGGGCGTGACTTTGACGGCGCCCGTGCCGAATTCGGGGTCGACGTGCTTGTCGGCGACGATGACGAGCCGCCGATCGAGGAATGGGTGGGGCAGCGTGCTGCCCACCAGGTGTCGGTAGCGCTCGTCGTCGGGGTGCACGGCGATCGCGGAATCGCCCAGCATCGTTTCGACTCGGGTGGTGGCGACCACGATGTGAGGCTGGGAGTCGTCCAGCGAGCCGTATCGAAACGACACCAGCTCGCCCTCGACCTCGTCATAGTTGACTTCGATGTCCGAGAGCGCAGTTTCGAGCACGGGCGACCAGTTGACCAGCCGCTCGGCGCGGTAGATCAGCCCGGCGTCGTAGAGCCGCTTGAAGATCGTGCGCACGGCCCGCGAGAGGCCCTCGTCCATGGTGAACCGGTCGCGGCTCCAGTCGACGCCGTCACCGAGGCGGCGCATCTGGCCACTGATGGCGCCGCCGGACTCGCGCTTCCAGTCCCAGACCTTCTCGACGAAGAGCTCCCGGCCGAAGTCCTCTTTGGTCTTGCCGTCTACCGCAAGTTGCTTCTCGACCACGCTCTGCGTCGCGATGCCCGCGTGATCCATGCCCGGTTGCCACAGCACCTCGTAGCCCTGCATGCGCTTGCGGCGGGACAGGGCATCCATCATGGTGTGTTCCAGCGCGTGGCCCATGTGCAGGCTGCCGGTCACGTTCGGCGGGGGCAGGACGATCGAGTACCCGGGCTTGGGGCTCGTGGGGTCCGCCCTGAAGTAGCCGGCGTCCACCCAGCCCTGGTAGATCGGGCCCTCCATGGCGCCGGGGTCCCACGACTTGGGCAGGTCGGCGGCGGAGCGGCTGTCGGTCACCGGTCAATTCTAGGGAGCGACGCGCGTCACCCACCCAGCCGGTCGACCTGCAACGACACGCCGGCGGCCGGGAACCGGGCCAGCAGCGTGTCACCCATCGCGGCCGCGGGTGTCAGCACGCCGCGCAGGTCGGAGAGTTTGTCGCGGTCCAGCGCAAGCGCCAGGCCACACTCCCCCAGCAGCACCGACGTCGCCTTGTAACCGGGGTCACCATGCTGGTCCATGCGCGCCACGTAGCGCGCACCGGTGGTCGTCGTGGTGTAGGTCTCCACCCGGTAGTAGCCGCGCTCGCGCGTCTTCGCGCTGGGCCCGGAGCCGGACTTGGGGACGACACGCTCCACCAGCCGACGCGGCAGCAGCCGGAAGTAACGGCTGCCCAACGCCATCGCCGCGTTGCCGATAACGCTCACGACGGCCGATCCCAGGGGCGCCAGGGGCGACGCCCCCAGGCTCATGCTTTCGCTGTACCGGAACTGCCGGCCGTACGGCCAGCCCAGCAATGCGTTGCTGCGGCGCACGATGCGGGTGTTGACCGGCCCCATCATGAAGCCGGCCGTCCACAGGCCGCTCAGTTCCGGCGCGATCTGACGGCCGCGGCGCCACGGCAGGTCGGGCTGGCGGCCCAGTTCCGGTTCGGCGGCGCGATCGGTGGTCAAGGTGTAGGGATCGAGCAGCTGGCTCCGCACGTCCGGGTCCCCGGAGGCGGCGTCGAACACGTCCAGCAACGAGGCGATGGTGCCACCCGACAGCCCCCCGCGCATAGAACGGACGACGAAGTCGGTCTCGCCCAGCTCGCCCGCGCCGTCGTCACGCGCCGTCCGGTAGAGCGCGTAGACGGTCAGGTCCGAGGGCACGGAGTCGAAACCGCACGCATGGACGATGCGGGCGCCCGTGTCGGCGGCCTGCTTGTGATAGGTGTCGATGCTGTCCCGCATGAACGGCGGTTCACCGGTGAGGTCGGCGTAGTCGGTGCCGGCCGCGGCGCACGCCGCCACCAGAGGCAGCCCGTAGCGGGCGTAGGGCCCGACCGTCGTGACGACGACCTGGGCGCGGGCCGCCATCTCGTTGAGCGTCGACGGCGACGCGGCGTCGGCGGCCACCAGGCCCCAGGATCGCGCGGGCTCGCCGAGGCCGTCACGGATCGCGCGCAACCGGTCGGTCGACCTCCCGGCCAGCGCTATCCGGGCGTCGCCCGCCGCGGTGGCGAGGTATTCGGCGGTGAGCTTGCCGACGAAGCCGGTGGCGCCATAGAGCACGAGGTCGAATTCACGCGGCGTTGCGGTCACGGGCCCCGACGCTACCCGAGGGTGTCGCCGTGCCGGAGACGAGGAATGCCGGGCCCGAAGGCCCGGCATTCCCACTTAACTGCGCGACGGCGGTCAGCCGCGGCGGCCGCAGACCGGCCACGCGCCGATGCCCTGGCTGTGCAGGACGTTCTCGGCGACCCGGATCTGCTCCTCGCGGCTGGCGCCGGACGGCGATCCCGAACCACCGTTGGCGTGCCAGGTGCTCGAGGTGAATTGCAGGCCACCCGAGAAGCCGTTGCCGGTGCTGATCGACCAGTTGCCGCCCGACTCACACTGCGCGATGGCATCCCAGTTGACGCTGTACGCCTTGTGGACGGGGGGCGGCGGCGGGGCGTCCGGTCCCGGCGGCGGCGGAACATTCGGATCGAAGCCAACGGGCGCCGGCGGCGGCGGGGCGTCGGGCCCCGGCGGCGGCGGAACGTTCGGGTCGAAGCCAACGGGCGCCGGCCCCGGCGGTGCGTCGACGGGCGCCAGGGCGTCCGGGACCGCGGGCGGCGGCGGAACATTCGGATCGAAGCCAACGGGCGCGGGCGCCGGAGCGTCCGGGGCCGGCGGCGGCGGCGCGTCGGGGACGACATCGGCGGGGGGAACGTTCGGGTCAATGCCCATCGGCTCCGCGGTCGCGGTGGCGGAAGGCACCGTCACCAACGTGCCCGAGATTGCGGCGAGGATGAGCGTCTTGCGGACGTTCTTCAAATTTTTTCCTTTCGCGGTGCGCGCGCGCCAAAGCAAGCCCACGGACGTGGGCTGAAGGTGCTTGGTATTGCGGAAGGGGTGCTCTGGGCCGTGCCGTCTCGTTCAGGCACGGCAGCGGGGGCCTGAATGCCCGGCGGACTATCGCCCACCGGCCGCGGTCGGGCTTTCGCCGTCCGCAGCCCCGCACACACGCGGGTCCGTAGATTCAATTTTGTTACTAATCGGTAACCCGTTTTCGGGCTAAGAGGGACCGTACGAGACCCGGAACCATTCGTCATCTTCGGAAAGCGGATATCTCGGTTCGATAACGACTCGGTCACGGCGCTATGCCGGATTTGTCGGCGCAGGTCAGCGGGATTATTTCGCCGGGTGCCCATCCGTGGAAATAGCAATCAAATCGTGAGCCGAATCACGCGGTTTTTGTGAGCTGGGCCACGGCATTTGCGGTCACGCGGCGGCGCCGTCTGGTGCAGTCCACGCTCGCGCCCTACCCGCGGTGCCCGCACCTTAGTGCATCAGGCGATGCAATCGCTACCGACACGCCGCGGAGTGCTACGGCGAGGAGAACGTCGCGAAATGGCTTGCTCGGCAGCCCTTTCCAGCCATGAGGCCGACGCGTCCGCTTCATGGCCCGGATCCGCCACGGCACCAGGATGTTTCAGCTAAAAATATTGCCGGACAATAGCTTTGACAGCCTCGATGTCGAGGGTCGGTGGCCGCGGCTTTGCCCGGGGAACCGGTCATCGCCGACCGACGGAAGCCGCCCCATTCGTCGTCGACATTTGCCGCATAACCGCGGCCGGCCCGCGACAGCCGGTCGGCGCGCGTCCGGGCCGGCCAATCCCGGCCAGGCACGGAATGTGGGCTGCGCCAGTACATTACAGATCACGCTCGGTTTATGGGGACGACCAATACCGGCCGGACGCGGAAATTGATAATCGGTGATTATCAATTTCCGCCGTCGGAATTTGCAAAGGCTTAACGGACGAGAGTTTCCACCGGATTCGCCCGAGCGTGAACGTAGCTTCACGCTGGGCCGGACACGGTCCCGGGGACCGGCCGGATCAGGCCCGCGACGGGGTCAGCGCGCGCAAATCGGCGTCGCTGTTGACGTTCGTCAGGGATCGCGAGTCGGAGGTCACGATGCGCTGGGCGTCCGAGCTGTCGACCAGAGCCCGCATCTTGCGTTCCCCCGCCGACACCAGCGCGTCGGCACGGTCGGCCAGATCGGTCCGATAAACCGCGGCGAGGTAGTGATCCTGCCCGTCCCACGGCAGTACGACCTCGGCGCCCGTCTCGACGGCCATGCGGGTGAGCTCGTCGATGAGATCGGCGGCCAGGAAGGGCATGTCGACGGCGCAGACGAAGGCGTACCGGGCGCCGGCCTCGGCGGCCGTCCGCAACGCCCGCGCGGTGGCGGCCAGCGGACCGAGACCGCGCAGCTCGTCGCGCACGATCTGGGCTTGCAGCGGCGGCAGCGGCTGGCCCTGGGCGGCCATCACCAACACCGGCTCGCAGCGCTGACGGAGAACGCCGACCACCTGCTCGACCATGGTGATGGCGCCGGCGCCGTCAGAGGACCCCGGGACCGGCATCCCAGCCTTGTCGCGGCCCATTCGCCGCGATGCGCCGCCGGCGAGGACCACCCCGGCCAGTGAAACTGCGTCGGGCATCAGTTCAGCCACCTTCAGTCGACGGTCCAGGTGTCGCGCCCGCGCAGCAGCGATTGCAGGGCGGCTGTGTCGAACGGGCTCGACGCCCGCGCGGTGCGGACCTGCGAGCGGGCCGCGTCGTCGTACGTGGGCCGGCTGACGTTGCGGAAAATGCCCAGCACCGTGTGCTCGAGGTTCTGGTCCGACAGCCGCGACAGCGCGAAGGCGTACGCGGAGTCGTCGGCGTGGGCGTCGTGGACGACGATCTCGTCGACGGCCACGTCGGCGGTCTTGGCCACGTCCAGGCCGAATCCGGAGCGCACCACGCAGTATTCGCCGTCGGCGCCGAAGGTGATGGGCTCGCCGTGGCGGACGTTGATGACCCGCTCCTCGGCGCCCTCCTTGCGCAGGGCGTCGAACGAGCCGTCGTTGAAAATCGGGCAGTCCTGCAGGATTTCGACCACGGCCGCGCCGCGATGCTCGGCGG
Organism: Mycobacterium sp. 050134; assembly: GCF_036409085.1. Taxonomy (NCBI): domain Bacteria; kingdom Bacillati; phylum Actinomycetota; class Actinomycetes; order Mycobacteriales; family Mycobacteriaceae; genus Mycobacterium; species Mycobacterium sp. 050134. The sequence continues at coordinate 42,031 of NZ_JAZGLV010000016.1, read as the reverse complement.
CGGCCCGCAGCACCTCGGACAGCCCCGCGCGATCGGAATCGAGCGCGCGGCCGACGAAGGTGGCCTCGGCGCCCAGCGCCAGCGACACCGGGTTGAATGGCTGGTCCAGCGACCCCATCGGCGTCGACTTGGTGACCTTGCCTACCTCGGAGGTGGGCGAGTACTGGCCCTTGGTTAGCCCGTAGATGCGGTTGTTGAACAGCAGGATGGTGATGTTGACGTTGCGGCGCAGCGCGTGGATCAGGTGGTTGCCGCCGATCGACAGGGCGTCGCCGTCACCGGTGACCACCCACACCGACAGGTCCTCGCGGGCCAGCGCCAGTCCCGTCGCGATGGCCGGTGCCCGGCCGTGGATCGAGTGGAAGCCGTAGGTCTCGAGGTAGTAGGGGAACCGGCTCGAGCAGCCGATGCCGCTGATGAAGACGATGTTCTCGCGGCGAAGGCCCAGCTCGGGCAGGAAGTTGCGGATGGTGTTGAGGATGACGTAGTCACCGCAGCCGGGGCACCAGCGCACCTCCTGGTCGCTGGTGAAGTCCTTGGCCTTCTGCGGCTGGTCCTCAACAGACAACGTGGGCACGCCGTCGTTCTTGGTCAGTCGCCGGTTTTCCCCCCCGGGCGTCAGCCCTAGGTCCGCGCCCGCCAGATTGCCCATCAGGTCGGTCATTCGCTAGCTCCCGCTCCCACCGTTGCCGCCGACATCCTGGCGACCATGGTCTTGTCGTCTTCGATCTCGGCGAGCGTCCCCGCCAACGCGGCGCGGATGACGCGCCCGATCTCGTCGGCGAGGAACGCGACGCCCTGGACCTTGGTGACCGATTGCACGTCGACGAGGTACTTGCCCCGGAGCAGCAACGCCAGCTGGCCGAGGTTCATCTCCGGCGCCACCACTTGGGGGTAACGCCGCAGGACGTCGCCGAGGTTCGCCGGGAAGGGGCTGAGGTGCCGCAGGTGTGCGTGCGCGACCTTGACGCCCCTGCGCCGCGCCCGCCGGCACGCCTCCCCGATCGGCCCATAGGAGCTGCCCCAGCCGATCAGCAGCAGCGCGGCGTCTCCGGTGGGATCGTCGACCTCCAGGTCCGGAACGTCGATGCCGTCGATCTTGGCCTGGCGCAACCGAACCATCAGGTCGTGGTTCACCGGCTCGTAGGAGATGTTGCCCGACCCGTTCGCGGCCTCCAGCCCGCCGATGCGGTGCTCCAGGCCCGGCGTGCCCGGGATCGCGAACTGGCGGGCCAGCGTCTCGGGGTCGCGGTTGTACGGCTGGAAGGGCTCGTCCGGCTTGGCGAACGTGTGCTTGATGGGCTTGAGAGTGCCGACGTCCGGGATGCACCACGGCTCCGAGCCGTTGGCGATCGCGCCGTCGGACAGCACGATCACCGGCGTGTGGTAGGACACCGCGATGCGCACGGCCTCGATGGCGGTCTCGAAGCAGTCTGACGGCGACCGGGGCGCGAGCACCGCCACCGGCGACTCGCCGTTGCGGCCGTACAGCGCCTGCAGGAGATCGGCCTGTTCGGTCTTGGTCGGCAGGCCGGTCGACGGACCGCCCCGCTGGACGTCGATGACGAGCAGCGGCAGCTCGGTCATCACCGCGAGTCCGAGCGCCTCGGACTTCAGCGAGATGCCGGGTCCGGACGTGCTGGTGACGCCAAGGGCGCCGCCGTAGGAGGCGCCGATTGCCGCGCAGATGCCGCCGATCTCGTCCTCGGCCTGGAAGGTGATCACGTTGAAGTTCTTGTGCTTCGACAGCTCGTGCAGAATGTCCGAGGCCGGCGTGATCGGGTAACTGCCCAGCATGACCTGGATGCCGGCGAGCTGACCGGCGGCGACGATCCCGTAGGCCAGGGCGGTGTTGCCCGAGATCTGGCGGTATTCGCCCGCCGGCAGGCTCGCCCGGGACACCTCATAGGTGGTGCCGAAGGCCTCGGTGGTCTCGCCGTAGTTCCAGCCCGCCTTGAGGGCCAGCACGTTGGCCTCCGCGACGTCGGGCTTGCGGGCGAACTTCTCCCGGATGAACCGCTCGCTGGTCTCGATCGGCCGTCCGTACATCCAGGACAGCAGGCCCAGGGCGAACATATTCTTGGCGCGCTGGCCGTCCTTCTTCGAGGCGCCGATGGCCTCGACGGCCCCCAGGGTCAGCGTGGTCATCGCGACGGAATGCACGACGTACTCGGACAACTCGTCGGACTCGAGGGGGTTGGTGACGTAACCGACCTTCGTCAGGTTGCGCTTGGTGAACTCGTCGGAGTTTACGATGACCATCCCGCCGCGCGGCAGGTCGCCGATGTTGGCCTTGAGCGCGGCCGGGTTCATCGCGACGAGGACATCGGGCCGGTCGCCGGCGGTCAGGATGTCGTAATCGGCAATTTGGATCTGGAACGACGAGACGCCGGGCAGTGTCCCCGCGGGAGCGCGGATCTCGGCGGGATAGTTCGGCTGTGTGGCCAGGTCGTTGCCGAATAGCGCTGCCTCGGAGGTGAACCGGTCACCGGTCAGCTGCATCCCGTCGCCGGAGTCGCCGGCGAATCGGATGACCACCTGCTCGAGGCGCTGACGGACGGACCCGTTATTCGGGGCTCCATTGCGAGAATTCAACCCGCGAGAATTCGACCCGGCGCCGCTGCCGTTCGGATCCACGTCTCAGCCCTCCACTTAATTGACCGGACAGGCACTCCGCGTAGCTCCAGGTTACGCGCCGGCAAAGATTCACCAGCCGTCACGGCTTTGATGTCACTGGCGGTACCAATTATGGCACCGTTTGTTAGCGTACGTAGCCATCTGATTGGCCTCCCACGCAGTGAGTTTGCACTCAAACACCGAAGTCAGCGAGGCGTACTCACGGGTAGCTTGCGAAAGTGTGGTGTTGGTCACGTCCGCGGGTCGCGGGCCGCCGCCGTCTCCGGCATCGCCAGCCAGGCCCCAGCCCGTCGCGGACGTCGGCGAGCAGGAAGTTCACCGCGTCCAGCGCCAGCGCCGATCGGCGGGCGACCGCGCCGGGGCGGCTGACGATGTCGGCCATACGGGGTCAGACCCTGGCCCGGCCCCGTCGGCGAGGAGGCGCTAGGCGGTCTTGTCGCGGCGCTCGGCCCGAGAGGGCTTGCGCGGCACGATCGTTGGGAGCACGTTGTCCTGCACCGTCTCCTTGGTCACCACGACCTTGGCGACGTCGTCGCGGCTCGGGATGTCATACATGACGGGCAGCAGCACCTCTTCCATGATGGCGCGCAAGCCACGGGCGCCGGTGCCGCGGTGGATGGCCTGGTCGGCGATGGCTTCCAGCGCGTCGTCGGTGAACTCCAGCTCGACGGCGTCCATCTCGAAGAGGCGGGTGTACTGCTTGACCAGAGCGTTTTTCGGCTCGGACAGGATCTTCACCAAGGATTCCTTGTCCAGGTTGGTCACCGAGGCGACGACCGGCAGCCGGCCGATGAACTCGGGGATCAGCCCGAACTTGATCAGGTCCTCGGGCATAACCTCGGCGAAGTGGTCCGTGGTGTCGATCTCTGCCTTGGAGCGGACCTCCGCGCCGAAGCCCAGGCCGCGCTTGCCGACGCGCTCGTAGATGATCTTCTCGAGGCCGGCGAACGCCCCGGCGACGATGAACAGCACGTTCGTGGTGTCGATCTGGATGAATTCCTGGTGCGGGTGCTTGCGACCGCCCTGCGGGGGCACCGACGCCTGCGTGCCCTCCAGGATCTTCAACAGCGCCTGCTGAACACCCTCGCCGGAGACGTCGCGGGTGATCGACGGGTTCTCGCTCTTGCGCGCGATCTTGTCGACCTCGTCGATGTAGATGATGCCGGTCTCGGCGCGCTTGACGTCGTAGTCGGCGGCCTGGATCAGCTTGAGCAAGATGTTCTCGACGTCCTCACCCACGTAACCGGCCTCGGTCAGCGCGGTGGCGTCGGCGATGGCGAACGGCACGTTCAGCATCTTGGCGAGCGTCTGGGCCAGGTAGGTCTTGCCGCAACCGGTCGGTCCCAGCATCAGGATGTTGGACTTCGTCAGCTCGACCGGCTCGTGGCGGGAGTCGCGGCTCTTCTCGCCGGCCTGGATCCGCTTGTAGTGGTTGTAGACCGCGACCGCCAGGGTGCGCTTGGCGGTGTCCTGCCCGATGACGTATCCCTCGAGGAACTCGCGGATCTCGACCGGCTTGGGAAGCTCGTCGAGCTTCACGTCGTCGGCGTCGGCCAACTCCTCTTCGATGATCTCGTTGCAGAGGTCGATGCACTCATCACAGATGTACACACCGGGGCCAGCAATGAGTTTCTTGACTTGCTTTTGGCTCTTCCCGCAGAACGAGCACTTCAGCAGGTCACCGCCGTCTCCGATGCGCGCCATGGTGCTTCAGGGCCTACTTCCTTGTTCGCCGTTCGTCTTGCTCTGCCGCATGTATCCCACGACGCTACCCGCTATATCGGGCCAGATGCGACCATTACCGCCGAATCGCGTGCTTGGTATTCGTGGAGTTCATGCTTGTCCGTCTGAACATATAGCCAGACGGCACCCGGCACCGGCGTAAGACGCGCATTGCTTGTCTTTGGCGTGTCGCGGTCGTTATCCGGCCGAGGCCGGTGCGCCGCTCGGCTTCTCTCCGACCCGCTGTGGTCGGCGAGGCTGCTCGTCGCCGTGCATGCTCTGGCCGACGGGTCGGAGTACCGCGGACGCTACGGCCCGTCCGTCGCGGCCGGGGCGGGACGGCCGCGGGCGGGTAGGCCCGGGCGCAGTGGGCGGCGGCGGGGGCGTGAATCATCGCCGGGTGCTGCCGGGTGGGCCCGGCGGACATCGCCGCGTTCACCGAGCGTGTAGTCACGGCGAAAAATCGCCGGAAAAACCGCAGTGAGTGCACGCTCGGCGCGTGAACGCGAGAACTACGCGGTCTGAGCGGAAAGCTTCCGGTACTCGAGCACGGTGTCGATGATCCCGTAGTCCTTGGCCTCCTCGGCCGTCAGGATCTTGTCCCGGTCGGTGTCCTTGCGGATCGTCGCGGCATCCTTGCCGGTGTGGCGGGCCAGCGTCGTCTCCATCAAAGTCCGCATCCGCTCGATCTCGGCGGCCTGAATCTCCAAGTCGGAGAACTGGCCCTGGATGACCCCCGACAGCGAGGGCTGGTGGATCAGCACCCGCGCGTTGGGCAGCGCCATCCGCTTGCCCGGGGTGCCCGCGGCCAGCAGCACCGCCGCGGCCGACGCGGCCTGACCCAGGCACACCGTCTGGATGTCGGCGCGCACGTACTGCATGGTGTCGTAGATCGCCATCAGCGACGTGAACCCGCCGCCGGGCGAGTTGATGTACATGGTGATGTCGCGGTCGGGGTCCAGCGACTCCAAAACGAGCAATTGCGCCATGATGTCGTTCGCCGAGGCGTCATCCACCTGGACGCCGAGGAAGATGATGCGCTCCTCGAACAGCTTGTTGTAGGGGTTGGACTCCTTGACGCCGAAGCTCGAGTGCTCGATGAACGACGGCAGGATGTAACGCGCCTGGGGCTGGGTCCGGGGGTCGAGAGGATTCACTGGGCTTCTCCGTTGGTGATGTGGGCGGCGCGGGTGATGATGTGGTCGACGAACCCGTATTCCAGGGCCTCCGGGGCGGTGAACCAGCGGTCGCGGTCGGAGTCCGCCTCGATGCGTTCGATCGACTGCCCGGTGAACTCGGCGTTGAGCCGGAACATCTCCTTCTTGATGACGTGGAACTGCTCGGCCTGAATCGCGATGTCGGCCGCGCTGCCGGTCACGCCGCCCAGCGGCTGGTGCATCAGGATGCGGGCGTGCGGCAGCGCGTAGCGCTTGCCCTTGGTGCCCGCCGCGAGGAGGAACTCGCCCATCGACGCGGCCATGCCCATCGCGTAGGTGGCGATGTCGCAGGGCGCGAGCACCATGGTGTCGTAGATCGCCATGCCGGCGCTGATCGATCCGCCCGGGGAGTTGATGTACAGCGAGATGTCTTTCTCGGCGTCCTCGGCGGCGAGCAGCAGGATCTGCGCGCACAGCCGGTTGGCGACTTCGTCGTTGACCTCAGAGCCCAGGAAGATGATGCGCTCGGACAGCAAGCGCTCATAGACCGAGTCCGTGAGAGTGAGCCCCTGCGAGGGCGAACGCATGTCAGTCACGACTGAGGTACCTGCTTTCTCGAAGTTCCGTATGCACCGACCCTAACCAACCGAGCCCTGGTTTGGCGGTCCGCGCTTGGTCTGATGTGGGCTCGTTCGCTCACAGCGTCACGGCGCGTCATTCCGCCGCGTCGGCCTCGTCCTCGGCGCCCGCCTCGTCGGCCTCGTCCGCTTCCTCAGCCTCGCCCACCGGCTCGGCCTCGTCGACCTCGGGGCGCTTGCCGAAGAACTCACTCGTGTCGATCGTGTTCCCGGCAGTGTCGGTGACCGTAGCCGACTCGACCGCCGCGGCGATGGCCAGGCCGCGCCGCACATCGGAGAACATGGCCGGCAGCTGGTTGTTCTCCTGCAGGTAGCCAAAGAGCTGCTGCGGCTCGATGCCGTACTGCCGGGACGTCATGATCAATCGTTCCGTCAGGTCTGCCTGACCGACCTGGACCTTAAGCTCGTCGGCCAGCGAGTCGAGCAGCAGCTGCCGCTTGACGTCGGCCTCCGCCGCGGCGCGCGCCTCGGTCTCGAACTCCTCCCGCGACTTGCCCTGGCCGGCGAGGGCCTCCTCGAACTTGGCCTCGTCGTGGTCCAGGGTGTGCAGCGCGTTGTGCAACGTGCCCTCGAACTGGGCCTGCACGACGGCCTCGGGCAACGGCACCTCCACCAGTTCGAGCAGGGCGTCGAGCGTCGCCTCGCGGATCGCCTCGGCCTGCTCGCCACGCTTGACCCGCGCCACCTGGTCGCGCAGGTTGGCCCGTAGCTCCTCGATGGTGTCGAATTCGCTTGCCAGTTGGGCGAATTCGTCGTCGGGCTCCGGAAGTTCCCGTTGCTTGATTGATTTGACCGTGACCGTCACCTGCGCGTCCTGGCCGGCGTGCTCACCGGTCGCCAGCTTCGCGGTGAATTCGCGGGACTCGTCGACGGACAACCCGATGAGCGCCTCGTCGAGGCCCGCGATGAGGCGGCCGGAGCCGACCTCGTGGGACAGCCCCTCCGCGGCCGCACCGGGCACCTCCTCGCCGTCGACGGTGGCGGACAGGTCGATCGAGACGAAGTCACCGTCGGCGACCGGTCGCTCGACTCCGGTGAGGGTGCCGAACCGCTGCCGCAGGGACTGCAACTCGGCCTCGACGTCCTCGTCATCGACCCCGATGGGGTCCACCGTGACCTTCAACTCGCTCAGCGGCGGGAAGATGATCTTCGGGCGGATGTCGACCTCGGCGGTGAAGGCAAGGTCCTGCCCGTACTCCTTGTTGGTGACCTCGATCTCCGGCTGACCGATCGGCTGGACTGCCGATTCCGCGACGGCCTGCCCGTAGCGGGCGGGCAGCGCCTCGTTGACGACCTGGTCCAGCATCGCCTCCCGGCCGATGCGGGCCTCCAGCAACTTCGCCGGCGCCTTCCCCGGCCGGAAACCGGGCAGCCGGATCTGCTTGGCGAGTTCCTTGTAGGCCCGCTTGAACTCGGGCTCGAGCTCGGTGAACGGCACCTCCACGTTGATCCGCACCCTGGTAGGGCTCAACTGCTCGACGCTGCTCTTCACGGGTGTGCTCCTCGGTGGTCGGTTCTGGTGGCCGTGTCTGCGGCACAGTGCTGGTCGGGGTGACAGGATTTGAACCTGCGGCCTTCCGCTCCCAAAGCGGATGCGCTACCAAGCTGCGCTACACCCCGCACTGACCTCGCGATCCTACGGCGCCCCGGTACGGGGCTGGCCACCGGCTTTGCCCCGACCGCGAGGACCTCACGGGGCGATCACAAGACCGCGTCGATTAGATTTGATCTTCGCCGGCAGCTACAGTCACGCTCGACTAACACATGCGGGCGTAGCTCAATGGTAGAGCCCTAGTCTTCCAAACTAGCTACGCGGGTTCGATTCCCGTCGCCCGCTCGGAGCTAAGTGTCTGCTCGATAGAAAGGCGCCATGATCGACGCCAACCCGACCGCGGAGACGAGCACCACAATCCACGGCTCATGCACATCCGAGTTCGCCGGCGTGCGCGAGGCCTTCGAGCGCAATTTCGCGCTCCGCCGGGAGGTCGGCGCGGCGGTCGCGGTGTGGGTGGACGGCACCCTGGTGGTCAACCTGTGGGGCGGCAGCGCCGACGCCGCGCGCACCCGGCCGTGGCGGCAGGACACCCTCACCACCGTGCTTTCCGGCACCAAGGCGCTGACCGCCACCTGCGTCCATCAGTTGGCGGACCGTGGCGAGGTGGACCTGCACGCGCCGGTGGCGCGCTATTGGCCGGAGTTCGGGCGTGCCGGCAAGGAAGACATCACCCTGGCGATGGTCATGGGTCACCGGTCCGGCGTGATCGGGCCGAACAGGCGGATGCGCTGGGAGGACGTCGCCGACTGGGACTTCGTGTGCGAGCAGCTGGCCGACGCCGAGCCATGGTGGCGGCCGAACACCGCCCAGGGCTACCACATGACCACGTTCGGCTTCATTCTCGGCGAGGTCTTCCGCCGGGTCACGGGTCGAACGGTCGGGCACTACCTGCGCACCGAGATCGCCGAACCGATCGGCGCCGACGTCCACATCGGGTTGTGCGCAGCCCAGCAGCGGCGCTGCGCCGACCGGGTGAACAAGCCGCACGCGCGGGACCTCCTGGCCGACGCCCAGGCCCCCGGCTACCCGACCAGCCTCGACGAGCACCCCAAGGCCGGGCTGTCGATCTCGATGGGCTTCGCGGGCGACGACGAGCTGAGCTCCCACGACCTGCAACTGTGGCGCCAACTCGAGTTCCCCGGCACCAACGGCCAGGTCTCGGCTCTCGGGCTCTCGACGTTCTACAACGCGCTCGCGCAGGAGAAGCTGCTCAGCCGCGAACACATGGACCGCGTGCGGGTGTGCCAGGGCGGTTTCGAGCCCGACCTGGTGCTCGGTCCGCGGGTGGCCGACCATGGCTGGGGCCTCGGCTACATGCTCAACCAACGGTGCGTCAACGGACCCAATCCCGGCATCTTCGGCCACGGCGGCCTGGGCGGCTCGTTCGGCTTCGTCGACCTGGAACACCGGATCGGCTACGCGTACGTGATGAACCGCTTCGACGCCACCAAGGCCAACGCCGACCCGCGCAGCGTCGCCCTCAGCAGCGAGGTGTATGCGGCGCTGGGGGTCGTTCCTCGATAGCACCCCCCAAATGGCGCGCCCTGCCGGATGGCAGGGCGCGTTCGATCAGGGGTGCCACCCGGGCGGCGGCAGTCCGGGCGGGCCCCACGGGCCGCCCGGACGCGGCGGGCCACCCCACCCCGGAGGCGGTGGCGGCGGTCCCCCGCGCCAGTCATGGCAGCTGTTCCAGTCCCAGTTGTTCCCCCAACCCGGGTCCCAGAACTCGCCTGGGCACCATTGCGGGAACGGACCCGGCTGGGCCTGCGTCTGCGGGGCGATGCCCAAGCCCGCCAATCCCAGCCCGCCGATTGCCACAGCCGTTGCGGCCAAACGTGGAAGCGTTCTCACGAAATTTCGATACCCCGGCGGGGACCTTCGCTAAACCCGCGGAGCCGCCGGTGAGGTGGTCATCACTTCTGGCACGTCGGGCACCAGAACACGTTGCGGCCCTCCAGCACCGCGGTGCTGATCGGCCCCCCACAGACCCGGCAGGGCTCCCCCGGTCGCCGGTACACATAGGTCCGGGGCCGGCCGGGCAGGTACGACGGCGGGCCGTGGTCGTGCTCGGGTTCCACCACGACGATCTTGCCGCGCCGCAAACCGACCTTCATCAGCGCAACCAGGTCGGTCCAGGCCGCACCGAACTCCGCCTCGCCCACGTCCCGGCCCGGCCGATACGGGTCTATTCGATGGCGGAACAGCAACTCGCTGCGGTAGACATTGCCCACGCCCGCCATGACGGTCTGGTCCATCAGGAGCGCGCCGATCGGCCTGCGCGACTTCGTGATTCGCGTCCAGGCCCACGACGGATCGGCGTCGCGGCGCAGCGGGTCGGGACCCAGCCGGGCCAGCACGTCGCTGACTTGGGCCTCGTCCACGACTTCGCACACCGTCGGCCCGCGCAGGTCGGTGCCGTGGTCGGCGCCGACGATCCGCATCCGCACCTGCCCGACGGGTTCGGGGAGCACCGCACCGTCGTCGCGCGGCCACTCGGTGAATGCCCCGTACAGGCCGAGGTGCACGTGCACGATCGGCCCGCCGGCGTAGTGGTGGAAGAGGTGCTTGCCCCAGGCGCTGGTCCGCGTCAGCACCCGGCCGTCCACCGCGTCACCGTCGAATCGACCCTGCGGGCTGGACACCGCGACCGGCGCGCCGGCGAACCGGCGCTGGTGCAGCCGGGCCAGCCGATGCAGCGTATGCCCCTCCGGCATGTGTCAGGCCGGGGCGCCGGGGACCGGCGGCGCCTGATGCGTGCGCTCGTACTCGCTGAGGATGTCGATCCGGCGTTGGTGCCGTTCGGCTTCCGACCACGGCGTGGTGAGGAAGGCGTCAACGAATGACAGTGCCTCCTCGACGGTGTGCATGCGACCACCGATTCCGATCAGCTGCGCGTTGTTGTGCTGCCTGGCCAGGCTCGCCGTCTCGACGCTCCACGCCAGCGCACACCGCGCCCCCGGCACCTTGTTGGCCGCGATCTGCTCCCCATTGCCCGAGCCGCCCAGCACGATGCCGAGGCTCTCCGGGTCGGCCACCGTGCGGGTGGCCGCGGCGATGCAGAAAGCCGGGTAATCGTCCTCGGCGTCGTAACCGAACGCGCCGCAATCGATGGGCTCATGCCCGGTTCGCTTCAGGTGCTCGATGATCTGCTGCTTGAGCTCGAATCCGGCGTGGTCTGAACCCAGGTAGACGCGCATGCCCGACATCTTTGCATGCCGCGAGCCGCGCCCGAGGAATCAGTCGAACTGCGGCGGCTCGGTGCGGGTCCGCTTGAGCTCGAAGAAGTGCGGGTACGAGGCGAAGGTCACCGAGGCGTCCCACAGCTTGCCGGCCTCCTCGCCGCGGGGGATCTTCGAGATCACGGGACCAAAGAACGCCACACCGTTGACGTGGATGGTGGGGGTGCCGACGTCGTCGCCGACTGCGTCCATACCGGCGTGGTGGCTTTTGCGCAGCGCGTCGTCATAGGCGTCGCTGGTCGCGGCCTGGGCCAGCTCCGCCGGCAGCCCGGCGTCGGCGAGCGACAGCTTGATGACCTCTTCGAGGTTCTTGTTGTCCTCGTTGTGGATCCGGGTGCCCATGGCGGTGTACAGCGGCGCCAGCACGCTGGCGCCGTGGGCCTGCTCGGCGGCGATCGCCACCCGCACCGGCCCCCAGGCGTGCTTCATCATTTCGCGGTACTTGTCGGGGAGGCCTTCGCGGTTCTCGTTGAGGATGGCCAGGCTCATGACGTGGAAATGCACTTCGATGTCGCGGACCTTCTCGACCTCGAGGATCCAGCGCGACGTGATCCAGCACCACGGGCACAGCGGATCGAACCAGAAGTCGGCTTGGTTTTTCCCGGTAGCGTTTTCGGGCATCGCGCAGTCCTTTCGTCGGTCAAGACACCGTCCACCACAACCGTAGGCTCGCCGCGGGTGTTCCCGCCGTGCGCGAGAACCGCGCACACAGCACGTAAGTTGGACGCGTGGCCCTTCCTAACCTCACCCGGGACCAGGCCGTCGAACGCGCGGCCCTGATCACCGTGGACAGCTACCGGATCGATCTCGACGTCACCGACTGCAATGGCGGAGCTTCCGGCAAGCGAGCCTTCCGCTCGACGACGACCGTCACGTTCGACGCGCTCCCCGGCGCCGACACGGTCATCGACCTCGCCGCCGACACCGTGCGCAGCGCCACGCTCAACGGCCGCGAGCTCGACGTGTCGGGGTACGACGAGTCGACCGGGATTCCGCTGCGCGGGCTCGAGGAGCACAACGTCGTCGTCGTCGACGCCGACGGCCGCTACTCCAACGCTGGCGAGGGCCTGCATCTGTTTCTCGACCCGGTGGACGCCGAGACCTATCTGTACTCGCAGTTCGAAACCGCCGACGCCAAGCGGATGTTCGCCTGCTTCGACCAACCCGATCTCAAGGCGACGTTCGACATCACGGTGACCGCACCCACGCACTGGAAGGTGGTGTCCAACGGCGCCACCGTGTCGGTCTCGGAGTCGGGCGGGGCCGCTGTGCACACGTTCGCCACCACGCCCCGGATGAGCACCTACCTCGTCGCCCTGATCGCCGGACCCTATGAGCGGTGGAAGGACTCCTACGTCGACGAGCATGGCGAGATCCCGCTGGGCATCTACTGCCGGGCCTCGCTGGCCCCGTTCATGGACGCCGAGCGGCTCTTCACCCAGACCAAACAGGGCTTCGGCTTCTACCACAAGAATTTCGGCCTGCCGTACGCGTTCGGCAAGTACGACCAGCTGTTCGTGCCCGAATTCAACGCCGGCGCAATGGAAAACGCGGGCGCGGTCACGTTCCTGGAGGACTATGTCTTCCGCAGCAAGGTCACCCGGGCCTCCTACGAACGGCGCGCCGAGACCGTGCTGCACGAGATGGCGCACATGTGGTTCGGCGACCTCGTCACCATGAGGTGGTGGGACGACCTGTGGCTCAACGAATCGTTCGCCACCTTCGCGTCGGTGCTGTGTCAGGCCGAGGCGACCGAATTCACCGAAGCCTGGACCACTTTCGCGACGGTCGAGAAATCCTGGGCGTACCGCCAGGACCAGCTGCCGTCCACCCATCCGATCGCCGCCGACATCCCCGACCTGCACGCGGTGGAGGTCAACTTCGACGGCATCACCTACGCCAAGGGCGCGTCCGTCCTCAAGCAGTTGGTGGCGTACGTCGGGCTGGAACACTTCCTGGCCGGACTGCGGGACTACTTCCGCGCCCACGCGTTCGGCAACGCCACGTTCGACGACTTGGTCGCGGCGCTGGAGAAGGCGTCCGGGCGCGACCTGTCCGACTGGGGCCGGCAGTGGCTGAAGACCACCGGGCTGAACACCCTGCGCCCAGAGTTCGACGTCGATGCCGAGGGCAGGTTCACCCGGTTCGCCGTGACGCAGAGCGGCGCGGAACCGGGCGCCGGTGAGACGCGCACGCATCGGCTCGCGGTGGGGATTTACGACGACGACGCGTCCGGCAAGCTCGTGCGGGTGCACCGGGAGGAACTCGACGTCGAGGGGTCCGTCACGGAAGTCCCTGCGCTGGTAGGGGTTTCGCGCGGCCAGTTGGTGCTGGTGAATGACGACGACTTCACGTATTGCTCGCTGCGCCTGGATTCGGAGTCGCTGCTGACCGCGCTTCGGCGCATCGCCGACATCGCCGAACCGCTGCCGCGCTCGTTGGTGTGGTCGGCGGCCTGGGAGATGACCCGCGCGGCCGAGCTGCGGGCCCGCGACTTCGTCGCGCTGGTGTCGGGCGGGGTGCAGGCCGAAACCGAGGTGGGCGTGGCGCAGCGGCTGCTGCTTCAGGCGCAGACGGCGCTGGGCTCCTACGCGGACCCCGCCTGGGCCCGCGAGCGCGGCTGGCCGGAATTCGCCGACCGGCTGATGGAGCTGGCGCGCGCCGCGGAGCCCGGGTCCGATCACCAGCTGGCGTTCGTCAACACGCTGTGCTCGTCGGTGCTGTCGACCCGCCACGTCGTGGCGCTGGCCGACCTGCTCGACCACGACCCCGCGGAGTCGGGGCTGGCCGGGCTGGTGGTCGACACCGACCTGCGCTGGCGCGTCGTCACCGCGCTGGCCACCGCCGGACACATCGACGCCGACGGGACGGCGGCGCCGTTCATTGATGCCGAGGTGGAGCGCGACCCGACCGCGGCGGGCAAGCGACACGGCGCCCAGGCCGCGGCGGCACGGCCGCAGGCTGCGGTCAAGGAGCAGGCGTGGGCGACGGTGGTCGAGGACGACACCGTGCCGAACATCACCGCACGGTCGATCATCGGGGGCATCGCGGCCCCCGGTCAGCACGAGCTGCTCAAGCCGTTCACCGCCCGCTACTTCGAGGCGATCCCCGGCGTCTGGACGCGGCGGTCCAGTGAGGTCGCCCAGACCGTGGTCATCGGCCTGTACCCGCACTGGGACGTCAGCGAGGAAGCCGTCGCCGCGGCGGACGAGTTCCTGTCCGCCCCCGAATCGGAGGTGCCGCCGGCGTTGCGGCGCCTGGTGCTCGAGGGGCAGGCCGGGGTGAAGCGGTCGCTGCGCGCCCGCAAGTTCGACACCACCGAGTAGCGAGCCTGCGCTCAGCGCGTCGAAACTGCGCTCCGCGCGCGAATGACGTCAAATCACGCCATCAGCGCAGGCTCGACGCCGTAAGCGCCCTAGCGCCGTAAGCGCCCAGCAATCAGGCCGGCGAGATCGCGGCGCTCATCACGCGGATCGCGCTGACCAGCCCGTCGACCAGGTCACCGCGCTCGAAGGACGCCGACGCGGCGGCCACCCCAAGCGGCGCCGCCGACTCGGCGCCACGGCCGCGCACCGCGGAGCCGTAGACCACCTCGATGGCGCGCTGATCGGGCGAGACCGCGAGCAGCACGGCGTCGTCGGGCGTGGGCACCCGAGCGAGCAGCTCGCGCGCGCGGGCGGCGGTGTCGGCGCCGAGGTCGCCCAGATACACGGCGAACCGGGCGCGCGACGCCCGCGACCCGTACTTCAACGCGTCGTCGATGGCCACCAGGTCCTTGATCGGGAACGGGTAGTGCACCGACAGCTCGCCGGGCTCGGTGACGCCCGAGATCCGTCCGCTGGCGGTGATCACCGAACCCTTCGGCAGCTCCGCCGGGTCGACCGTTGCGACCTCACCACTTGCCACTGGCGCCACCTCCAACCGAGAACTCAGACGTGCCGTGTCCGCCGTGCGCATGGCCCACGTCCTCGTCGACCGCGGCCCAGAGGATCGGCGGGTGTGTCCACTTTTCGCCCAGCTTGTAGGTCGCGGGGTGCGGCCCCTTGCGGGACAAGGTCAGCCCCGCCAGCACGACCACCAGCAGCAACGGGATGCCGATGAAATACAGGTGGATCTCCAGCATGCTCACGACGCAAACGGTATCCCACGGGATGCGCCACCGATACACGTGATCGGCTTATGCCGCGCCTTCGCCGAGATACCGGGCCCAGGCAGGATCGAGCTCCTTGACCGTCGACAGCAGCCGCCAGTGCTGCCCGGTCGGGGGCAGCGGCGTGCGGCGCAGCGCCCAGCCGAGCTCGGCGAGCAGCTTGTCGCCCTTGCGGTGGTTGCAGGTCGAGCAGCACGCGACGCAGTTCTCCCACGAGTGGTCGCCGCCGCGGCTGCGGGGCACCACGTGGTCGATGGTGTCGGCCTTGGCTCCGCAGTAGGCGCAGCAGAACCGGTCGCGGTGCATGAGCGCGGCGCGGGTCATCGGGACGCGAGCGCGGTAGGGCACCCGCACATATGTCCGGAGCTGGATCACCGACGGCATCACGATGGACCTGCTCGCCGAATGGATCATGGGGCCGGCCGGGTCGTGGTGCACCACGTCGGCCTTGCCGCAGATCACCATCACGATGGCGCGCCGCATCGGCAGCGCGGTCAGCGGCTCGTAGGTGGAATTCAGCAGCAGCACCCGTCGGCGACTCCAGATCGAGGCGGTGTCGCTCCGCGTAAGCGGGTGCGTGTCGGCGCGGGGATAGCTTTCGACGCTGTGCAGGGCCGACGCGGTTGGGGGCCCGGTTAACCCTGCCGCGGCACCGGAACTGCGGTGGCTGCGGCGTCTCTTGCCCTGCGCCATAGATCCTCCGTGGACAGTCCACCACGATTCGCCGCCAACCGCACGCCTATCGCAGGTGCGCGCCGTGTCGAAACGGTGAACACCCGGCGCAGCTTCGGCCCGCCGCGGTTTGCTGCCCCGGCGATGCACCACAATGGAGGGCGATGGAGCAAGAGACTTTCTACGACGCTGTCGGCGGCGCCGAAACCTTCAACGCGATCGTGTCCCGCTTCTACGCGCAGGTCGCTGAGGACGAGATATTGCGGCGGATCTACCCCGAGGACGACCTCGCGGGCGCCGAGGACCGGCTCCGCATGTTCCTCGAGCAGTACTGGGGCGGCCCGCGGACCTATTCGGACCAGCGTGGCCACCCGCGCCTGAGGATGCGCCACATGCCGTTCCGGATCACCCCCCTCGAGCGCGACGCCTGGCTGCGGTGCATGCACACAGCGGTCGCCTCGATCGACTCGCGGACCCTCGACGACGAGCACCGGCGCCAGCTGCTCGACTACCTCGAGATGGCCGCCCACTCCCTCGTGAATGCGGCGCTGTGATGGCGGACCCCATGGCCTGGTGGTCGGACGCGGTCTTCTACCAGGTCTATCCGCGGTCGTTCGCCGACAGTGACGGTGACGGCGTCGGCGACCTGGACGGTTTGGCCGCCGGGCTGGACTACCTGGACCGGCTCGGCGTCGACGCCATCTGGATCAACCCGGTCACGGTGTCGCCGATGGCCGACCACGGCTATGACGTCGCCGACCCGCGCGACATCGACCCGCTCTTCGGGGGGCTGGCCGCGTTCGAGCGGCTGGTCGCCGCTGCGCACAAGCGGGGCATCAAGGTCACCATGGACGTGGTCCCCAACCACACCAGTTCCCAGCACCCCTGGTTCCAGGCGGCGCTCGCCGCGGGACCCGGCACCGAGGCGCGCGACCGCTACTTCTTCCGCGACGGGCGGGGCCCCCGCGGGGAGTTGCCGCCGAACAACTGGGAGTCGGTGTTCGGCGGGCCGGCCTGGACGCGGGTCACCGAGCCGGACGGCAACCCCGGCCAGTGGTACCTGCACCTCTTCGACACCGAGCAGCCCGACCTCAACTGGGACAACCGCGAGGTGTTCGACGACTTCGAGAAGACGCTGCGGTTCTGGCTGGAGCGCGGCGTCGACGGGTTCCGCATCGACGTGGCGCACGGGATGGCCAAGCCGGCGGGCCTGCCGGACTCGACGGACAACAGCACGGTGTTGCGCCACACCGACGACGACCCGCGCTTCAACAACCCGAACGTGCACGCGATCCACCGCGACATCCGCACGGTCGTCAACGATTACCCGGGCGCGGTGACCGTCGGCGAGGTGTGGGTCACCGACAATCACCGGTGGGCCGAGTACCTGCGGCCCGACGAGCTGCACCTGGGGTTCAACTTCCGCCTCACCCGAACCGATTTCGACGCCGACGAGATCCACGACGCGGTACAGAACTCGCTGGCGGCCGCGGCGATCGTCGACGCCACCCCGACGTGGACGCTGTCCAACCACGACGTGGGGCGGGAGGTCACCCGGTACGGCGGCGGCGAGATCGGGCTGCGCCGGGCGCGGGCCATGGCGATGGTGATGCTCGCGCTGCCGGGCGCGGTGTTCATCTACAACGGCGAGGAGTTGGGCCTGGCCGACGTCGACCTGCCCGACGAGGTGCTGCAGGACCCGACGTGGGAACGGTCGGGACACACCGAACGTGGCCGCGACGGCTGCAGGGTCCCGCTCCCCTGGTCGGGCGACGAGCCGCCCTTCGGCTTCTCGGCCAATCCCGACACCTGGCTGCCCATGCCGGCCGAGTGGGCGGCGCTGACCATCGAGAAGCAGGACGCCGACGCCGGTTCGACGCTGTCCTTCTTCCGGCGCATCATCCAATTACACAAGGAAAAGCCGGAATTCGACGGCGGCGAGATCGACTGGCTGGCCGCACCGGCCGGGGCGTTGGTGTTCCGGCGACGCGGCGGCGGTCTCGTCTGCGCGCTGAACGCGGGCACCCACCCGATCCCGCTGCCGCCGGGCGACGTGATCGCGGCCAGCGCGCCGCTCAGCGACGGCCAACTTCCCCCGGACGCCGCGGCCTGGCTGGTGTAGGCGGGACCACGTGGCAAGCGCCCGCCCGCTCGCTGCTCTATATCTAGTTAGGTGACGCCCTACGAGTGGACGGTGGTGGGGGCCGGGCCCGCGGGAATCGCCGGGGTGGGCAGGCTCCTCGACCGCGGGATCGCCCCCGACGAGATCGCCTGGATCGACCCCGCCTTCGCGGCGGGTGACCTCGGCCGGAAGTGGCGGTCGGTGTCGAGCAACACCGTCGCCGGGACCTTCCTGAGCTTCCTGCATGGCTCGGCGGCGTTCAGGTACGACGAGGCGCCGCCCATGCCGCTGGGGGAGGTCGACCCCGACGAGACGTGCGCCCTGGCCTTGGTGGCCGAGCCCCTCGACTGGGTCACCGGGCACCTGCGCGAACGGGTGCAGATCCATGAGACGACGGCGACCGCCCTCTTCCTGGAGAGACGACGCTGGCGAATCGAAACCGGGCTGCGAGAAGTCTTTTCGAAAAACGTGGTGTTGGCCGTCGGCGCCGTCCCCAAGCGTCTCTCGTATCCGCATCTGACCGAGATCCCCGTGGAGATCGCCCTCGACCCTGAAAGGCTCGCGGAGCAGCCGCTGCACGGTGCGACGGTGGCAGTCTTCGGCTCGTCGCACTCGTCGATGATCGTGCTGCCGAACCTGCTGCGCCAACCGGTCGCCAAGGTGATCAACTTCTACCGCAGCCCCCTCAAATACGCCGTCTATCTGGATGATTGGATCCTCTTCGACGACACCGGCCTCAAGGGCCGGGCGGCACAGTGGGCTCGCGAGAACATCGACGGGGTGTACCCGGACCGGTTGGAGAGGTGCTGGGTCTCAGGCCCGGACTTCGCGGCGACGCTCGACGTGTGCGACCGCGTCGTCTACACCGTCGGCTTCGAGCGCAGGAAACTCCCCGCGACGCCCCAGTGGGGTGAGCTGGGTTACAACCGGATCAACGGAATCATCGCGCCCGGCCTGTTCGGCCTTGGCATCGCCTTCCCGGAGTACGCCGAAGACCCGTTCGGCTACGGGCAATTCCGGGTCGGCCTGAAGAAGTTCATGGACTACCTCGACTCCGTTCTGCCGCTGTGGATGATCTATGGCACCTGATCGCCGGCCGCCGCCGATCAGCTCAGCACCAGCGCCGGATCGCCGCGCCGGCGGTACACCGAGCCGAACCGCGCATCTACGCGCAACCACGTCGGCGAGATTCGCACACGGATGATCTCCTCAGCGGATGGCTGCGGCAGGAAGCCCATTGCGGTTAAGGCGAACACGCATCGCATCGGCAGCCCGACGCTGGCGTCGGGCGAGCTGACCTGGACGACCTCCTGGTCGAGCAGCGAGACCGGCGGGCCATGGGCGCCGCTGTGCTCCTTGGCAAGTCGGCCACCTTGCTGCGCGAGGTCGAGCAGCACGCGGGCGGGCACGTCGTCGAGGTGGGTGAAGCCGGATTCCGGGGGCAGCGCGCCTCGCCACGCGGAGTCCATGGCGAAGCCCGGGTCGACGTAGCCGGAGGCGTCCATCGCGGACAGGCCGCGAGCCAGCGCGTCCGCGGCCACCGTCATGTCACCGGGGCGGACCGTGCCAATTACCACCCGGCTCGCCAGCACGTCGAAACCCGTTGCGACCCAGGCCGTCAGCAGCCCGTCGGACCGCGTGCGCAGCCGGATGACGGCGGTGTCGTCCATCCGCAGCGCGTTGTCGGCGAAGGCGGCCAGGTCGCCGCGCTGGGCGGCCCTGGCTTCCGGGCCGACCCATAACCCGCGCTCGGCTATCGGATCCACCGCTGCAGATACTCCCGATGGTGTGGGGAGAGCCGCACCAGGCGCTCCTCCTCTATGTGCACGGCGGCCAGTTGCGACTCGGCGATGACGGCAGGCTTGGACTCGGGATCGGCGCTGACCGAGCGGACTTCGTAGCCGAGCGTGAAGTCCACCGCCCGCAACCGCTTGGTCCACATCGTCACCTGCAGTGGCGAATCGACAAGGCGCAGTTGACCTTTGTAGGTCACCTTGACTTCGGCGATCAGCAACCCGATGGTCAAGATGTCGACCTCGAATGCTTCGCGCAGGAACTGGACCCTGGCCTCCTCGAGGATCGTGACCATCGTGGCGTGGTTGACGTGCTGATACATGTCGATGTCGGACCACCGGACGGGCACCGACGCGACGAAGCCGGCGCTCAACTCGACGATCCCCGCCCACTGGTGCGGGTCATCCGGCGGATCTGGCGGGCCGCCACCGATAACGTCGCGAGGTCCTTTTCACCGCTCTCCTGAATCTCCAACAGCGTGCGGCGGGCACGCTCCACGCGGGATGCGCTGATGTGCTCCCACTCGTTGATCTTCTGCTCGCCGCTTTCGTCGGGCTCCCCCACCGCGAGCACGTCGAAACACAGGGAGCGTAACGAAGCATAGATGTCGTCGCGAATCGCCAAGCGTGCCAACGAATGCCACCGATCGTTGCGGGGCAGTTCGGAAACCGCGGTCAACAGGCTGTCGGTGCCGAGCCGGTCCATCAGGGCGAAATAAGTGTCCGCCACCTCGGCGGCGTCAATCTCGGTGATGTCGCCGACGTCGATGATGTCCAGCAGGCTGAAGCGGTACAGCCCGGCGGCGACCGTGTAGGCCAGGTCCTCGGGCGCGCCCTGCGAAGCGAACTCCGCCGCCTCCTTCTCGACGATGGCCTTGTCGTTGCCGCGCAGCCACTGCGACATCCGCGGCGTCAGGTGCCGCACCTTGGCGGCGAACCGGTTGATCTCTGCGCCGACGGCCAGCGGCTGGGGGCGGTAGTTGAGCAGCCAGCGGCCGGCCCGGTCGATCAGCCGCCGGGTGTCCAGCGTGAGCCGGTCCGACACGGCGACAGGCAGATTCGCCGCGCGGATCCGGCGGCAGATGTCGCCCACCCCGAAGATCGCGTCGGTGGCGACGTAGGTGCGCACGGCGTCGACGGGTCTCACCCCGACGTCCTCGGTGATCCGGAACGCGTAGCTGATGCCGGCGGTGTCCACCAGGTCGTTGATCAGCATGGTGGTGACGATCTCGCGGCGCAGCTGGTGGGTGCGGATCTCGGGGGTGAACCGTTCCCGCAGCGGGGTCGGGAAGTAGAGCGGTATCCGGGAGGCGAAGACGTCCTGTTCGGGCAGCTCGGTGCCGAGCATCTCCTCTTTGAGTCCCAGCTTGACGTGCGCCATCAGCGTGGACAGCTCCGGCGACGTCAGCCCGATGCCGGCCTCGGAGCGCCGGTGGATCTCCTTCTCCGACGGCAGCGCCTCCAGTTCGCGGTTGAGCCCGCGCTCGTCGACCAGGTTCTGGATCAGCCGCGCGTGCACCGGCAGCAGGCTGGCGGCGTTGGCGCGGCTGGTGCCGATCAGGTCGTTCTGGTCCTCGTTGTCGGTGAGCACCAGCCGGGCGACCTCGTCGGTCATCGACTCCAGCAGCCCTTTGCGCTCGTCGGGCCGCACCTTGCCGGCGATCACCAGCGAGTCGATCAGGATCTTGATGTTGACCTCGTGGTCCGAGCAGTCCACGCCCGCCGAGTTGTCCATCGCGTCGGTGTTGATCCGGCCGCCCGACAGGTCGAACTCGACCCGGCCGAGCGCCGTGACACCGAGGTTGCCGCCTTCGCCGATCACCTTGGCGCGCACCTGATGTGCGTTGACGCGCACCGGGTCGTTGGCGCGGTCACCGACGTCGGCGTCGGACTCGGATTCGGCCTTGATGTAGGTGCCGATGCCGCCGTTGAACAGCAGGTCCACCGGCGCCTGCAGGATCGCCTTGATCAGGTTGGGCGGGGACAGGTCGCTCACGTCGTCATCGATGCCGAGCGCGTGGCGAACCTGGGGGCTGACCGGGATGGCCTTGTGTTCGCGGCTGTAGACACCGCCGCCCTCGCTGATCAGCGACTCGTCGTAGTCGTCCCAGCTGGACCGCGGAAGGTCGAACATCCGCCGGCGCTCCGCCCACGACGCGGCGGCATCGGGGTTGGGGTCGAGGAAGATGTGCCGGTGGTCGAACGCGGCGATCAGCCTGATGTGCTTGCTCAGCAGCATGCCGTTGCCGAACACGTCGCCACTCATGTCGCCGATGCCCACAACGGTGAAGTCCTCGGTCTGGGTGTCCACCCCCATTTCGCGGAAGTGCCGTTTGACGGCCTCCCAGGCGCCCTTGGCGGTGATGCCCATGGCCTTGTGGTCGTAACCGACGGATCCACCGGACGCGAACGCGTCGCCCAGCCAGAAGCCGTAGGACTTCGCGACGTCGTTGGCGATGTCGGAGAACGTCGCGGTGCCCTTGTCCGCCGCCACCACCAGGTAGGCGTCGTCGCCGTCGCGCCGCACGACGCCGGGGGGCGGGCTGACCTTGCCGGTGGCGTGGTCGACGTTGTCGGTCACGTCGAGCAGCCCGGAGATGAACAGCTGATAGCACGCGACGCCTTCGGCGCGGGTGCCGTCGCGGTCCGCGGCCTGGTCGCCGGTGGCCAGCGGCGGTCGCTTCACGACGAAGCCGCCCTTGGCCCCGACCGGCACGATGACGGCGTTCTTGACGGCCTGCGCCTTGACCAGGCCCAGGATCTCGGTGCGGAAGTCGTCGCGGCGATCCGACCAGCGCAGGCCGCCCCGCGCCACCGGACCAAACCTCAGGTGCACGCCCTCCACTCGCGGGGAGTAGACGAAGATCTCGTACCTGGGCCGCGGCAGGGGCAGCTCGTCGAGGAGCTGCGCGTCGAGCTTGAGCGCCAGCACGTTGCGGCGACGGGCCGAACCCTCGCGCGTCACAAAGTAGTTGGTGCGCAACGTGGCCTGCACCAGCGACGCGAACGCGCGCAGGATGCGGTCGGTGTCCAGACTCACCAGCGCGTCGATGTCCTGCGCGACCGCCGCGGCGGCGGCCTGCGCGTCGCGGCTCGCCGACGACCGTTCAGGATCGAAGAGGGCCTCGAACAGCGTGACCAGGGACCGCACGGTCGAGGGGTGCTCGCCCAGCACCGACTCGATGTAGGACTGGCTGTACGGAAAGCCGGCCTGCCGAAGGTATTTCGCGTATGCCCGCAGCAGCACCACCTGCTGCCACGTCAGCCGCGCGCGCATGACCAGCTCGTTGAACCGGTCGACCTCGACGCGGCCCTGCCAGATCGCGGTGACCGCGTCGGCGAATCGCTGGGCGGTCGACTCGCGTTCCTCGGCCGTCGACGCCACCGGGATCGTGGGGTGCGGTTGGATCTTGAACTGGTAGATCCACACCGGCAGCCCGTCCGCGCGGGTGACCGTGAACGGCCGTTCCTCGAGCACCACGACACCCATGCTCTGCAGCATGGGCAGCAGCTGGCTCAGCGAGGCGGTCCGCCCACCGAGGAACCACGTGAGCTGGGCGGCCCCGTCCTCGACCCGGTCGGAGAACACCAGCTTGACCGAATCATCGTGCAGCCCTTTGATGATCGCGATGTGGTCGATGGCCTCGCCTGGGGTGACGGCCTGCTTGTAGACCTCCGAGAAGGCGGCGGCGTAGTGCTCGGCGTCGGCGTGGGAGACCGGGCCGCCCGGAAGGTCGGCGGCGGCGCCGATCAACCGGTCGGTCCAGGTGCGCGCCGCCTCGCTGAGCAGGCCCTGAATCCGGAGCCGATTCTCCTCGGAGACGTCGACCGCGTCCGCGTACTCGGGCAGGCGGACCATGAAATGCATGAGCGCCCAAGGTGATTCGCTCACGCGGGCGGTGAATTCCAGCCGCGTTCCACCGAATTCGCGAACGAGGATGTCCTCGATCTGCAGCCGCACCTGGGTGGTGTACCGGTCGCGGGGCAGGTAGACCAGGCAGGAGACGAAATACTGCAACCGGTCGGCACGGAGGAACAGCAGCGCGCGCCGCTGCGATCCCAGATCCACCACCGCTTTGGCCATCTTCAAGAGCCGTTCGGAGCTGAGCGTGAACAGCTCCGAACGCGGGACGGTCTGGATGACGTCGAGCAACAGCTGCCCCGGGTGGATCGGGTCGCTCTCGGCCATCGTCAGCGCCTCGCGGACCCGCCGCGAGATCGTCGGGATCTCCAGCACGTCGGCGTTCATGGCGGCGACCGTGAACAGACCGACGAACCGGTGTTCCACGACGCCGTCTTCGCCGCCGGCGTAGTCGCGAACCGCGACCGCGTACGGGTACGCGCCGTAGCGCAGGTAGCTGCCCACCACCGACTGGGCCAACACCAGCAGCTTGTCGTCGTCGGTCAGGCGGGGCCGCGAACCGGTGCGGGTACGCAGGACGCCCAGGCCCGCCGATCCGTCGCCGGACACCAGACCGTCATGCACGCGGCAGCGCTGGTAGCCCAGCAGGAGGAAGTTGCCGTCGGCGAGCCAGCGCAGCAACCCAGCCACGTCGTCGCGGTCGGGCGCCGAGAATCGTCCGCCGGCATTGGCTTCGACCTCTGAAGCCAGCTCGCACAGGGTGGCGATCAGCGTCGACGCGTCGCTGGCGACCTGCTGCACGTCGGCCAGCACTTTGGGCAGCAGGCGCTCGACCTCGATGAGGCCCTTGCTGTCGACGGATGGCTCCAGCTGCACGTGGATCCACGCCTCGCCGACGTATTGCGACGCGTCGGCCGGTTTCGGTTCGACGCTCTGCAGGTCGCCCGCCGGGTTGCGCCGCACCTCGAAGACCGGGGTCATGATGGCCGCGTAGGCGACGCCGAGCCGGTGCAGCAGCACGGTGACGGAGTCCATCAGCATGCCGCCGTGGTCGGTGACGACCTGCAACGCCGGCCCGAACCCGGCCGGATCGTCCGGGGCGTAGACGGCGACACGGCTTTCGCCGGCGGGGCGGCGCTCGCCGAGGCGGTAGTGCGCGCCCAGCATCCCGGGGCTGACGATGGCGGCGGGGACGGTCAGGTCGACAGATCCGGTTGCCGTGCCGGGTTCGTCACTGTGCGGACCGCGGTAGCTCTCGATGTAGGCGGTCGAGATCCATTCGGGGATGTCCTCGAATTCGCTGAAAGCGGTCCACGGCTTGAGATCCTGCTTCGCCCCCGGATCGATCGTCATGCCGACTGCTCCCAACTCACGACGGTGCCACGCTGCCCCATCCGCCCGCACTCCAAGGCGTTCGCGGAGCGCGGCACAGCTGACCTTAGCCTCGTGTCAGCTTTCGGTGGGTCACTCTGTGCGGACGGGCGGCTTCGGCCCCGAGCCGTTCGACCTTGTTCTCCTCGTACGCCCCGAAGTTGCCCTCGAACCAGAACCACTTCGCCTCGTTGTCGTCGTCGCCCTCCCACGCCAGGATGTGGGTACAGGTCCGGTCGAGGAACCAGCGGTCGTGCGAGATGACCACCGCGCAACCCGGGAAGTTGACCAGGGCATTCTCCAGCGAGCTCAGGGTCTCGACGTCCAGGTCGTTGGTGGGCTCGTCCAGCAGGATCAGGTTCCCGCCCTGCTTGAGCGTCAGCGCCAGGTTGAGGCGGTTGCGCTCGCCGCCCGAGAGCACGCCGGCCGGCTTCTGCTGGTCGGGGCCCTTGAACCCGAACGCCGACACGTAGGCCCGCGACGGGACCTCGGTCTGGCCGACCTCGATGTAGTCGAGCCCGTCCGAGACCACCTCCCACACCGTCTTCTTGGGGTCGATGCCCGCCCGGGTCTGGTCGACGTAGCTGAGCTTGACGGTCTCCCCGACCTTGACGGTGCCGCTGTCCGGCTGCTCCAGCCCGACGATGGTCTTGAACAGCGTGGTCTTGCCGACCCCGTTAGGGCCGATGACGCCCACGATGCCGTTGCGCGGCAAGGTGAACGACAGGTCCTTGATCAGCGTGCGGCCGCCGTAGCCCTTGTCGAGGTGTTCGACTTCCACGACCACGCTGCCCAGCCGCGGCCCGACGGGGATCTGGATCTCCTCGAAGTCGAGCTTGCGCGTCTTCTCCGCCTCGGCGGCCATCTCCTCGTAGCGCTGCAACCGAGCCTTGCTTTTGGCCTGGCGCGCCTTGGCACCCGACCGCACCCAGGCCAGTTCCTCGGCCAGCCGCTTGTGCAGCTTGGCGTCCTTCCGGCCCTGCACCGACAGCCGCTCGGCCTTCTTCTCCAGGTACGTGGAGTAGTTGCCTTCGTAGGGGTAGGCGCGGCCGCGGTCGAGCTCGAGGATCCACTCGGCGACATTGTCCAGGAAGTAGCGGTCGTGGGTGACCGCCAGCACGGCGCCCGGGTAGGCGGCCAGGTGCTGTTCGAGCCATTGCACGCTCTCGGCGTCCAGGTGGTTGGTCGGCTCGTCGAGCAGCAGCAGGTCGGGCTTGGACAGCAGCAGCTTGCACAGCGCCACCCTGCGTCGCTCACCGCCGGACAGGTTCTTCACCGGCTCGTCGGGCGGCGGACAGCGCAGCGCGTCCATCGCCTGCTCGAGCTGCGAGTCGACGTCCCACGCGTCGGCGTGGTCGAGCTCCTCCTGGAGCCGGCCCATCTCCTCCATCAACTCGTCGGTGTAGTCCGTGGCCATCAGCTCGGCGACCTCGTTGAAGCGGTCCAGCTTCACCTTGATCTCGCCCAGGCCCTCCTCGACGTTGCCACGAACGGTCTTCTCCTCGTTCAGCGGCGGTTCCTGTTGCAGGATGCCGACCGTGGCACCCGTCGCCAGAAAGGCCTCGCCGTTGTTCGGCTTGTCCAATCCGGCCATGATCCGCAAGACGCTCGACTTACCGGCACCGTTGGGGCCGACGACACCAATCTTCGCGCCCGGGTAGAAGCTCAACGTGACGTCGTCCAGGATCACCTTGTCGCCGTGCGCCTTGCGGACCTTCTTCATCGTGTAGATGAACTCAGCCATGCCGCGGTATCGCCTTTCTGGTCTGCAGAGTGATCTCGCGGACCATCCTAGGCACCGCGCCGGGGTCGCCGGGCCGGCGCCTAAGCCGACAGCGGCAGCCGCGCGCCCTGAGCGGGCTCGTCCTCGCCGTCCGGCTCCTCGTCAGCGCCGCCCTCGGACGGTCCGGCGGCTGCCCCGGCGGGCGCCTCCTCCGGGGCGGGGCCCGTGTAGCCGGGCTTCTCGATGCGCACGATCGCCCGGGAGACGTCCGGTCCCACCGCCGTGGCGCGCATCTCCAACGACGACCGACGATTGCCGTCGCGGTCCTCGTACTCGCTGGTGTAGACGTGGCCCACCACGATCACCGGAGCGCCCTTGCCCAGCGCGGCACCCACTCCGGTGACCAGCCTGCCCCAGCAGCTCACGTTGATGAACAGGGAGTTTCCGGGCTCCCAGCCGCCGTCGGCGGTGCGGCGCCGGGAATTGCTGGCCACCCGGAACTTCATGACCTCCTGGCTGCCGACCTGCCGGCGCTCGGGGTTGGTAACGATGTGACCGACGACGGTAAGCGGTGTCTCGAACATGTCTGATCCCTTCTCGGTTGCTATCTCTTCCGCGCGACGACCGCGCCTCTGGCCACCATCTACGTCGGCTGCACCGACGGGATCAGCGCAGCGGGGGCTCCAAACCGGCTTCGCGTAGCGCGCTTGTGGAAGGAACCGGGACTGTGGATCAGTCAGCAATTTAGGCGCGCGTGCGGCGATAGCCGACGCGACGCAAAGCGATATGTCCACCCGGGGAGGGCGGCCGCGGTGACTGGCAGGCCTGGCACGCACTATTTACGCTTTCGCCGTGCAGCGAACGTCTCGGGTAAATCCCGACGCTGTGCGGGCGATGAGCGCGGCAGGCGCCCACCCGCCAGAACCGCTCGGCTCATCAGGTCAAACCGGTGACTCACACGTGACCGGCTGGTAGGGATGCCAGCGGCCGCGGGGATTCCCGACCTTTCAAGTCTGTTGGCCTGGCCGACAGACCATCTCACGGAAGCAGCTGATCACTGGGAGGCCGTGGGCGCGCGCTGTTACGGCTTGACGAGCCGCGTCTGGCGGGATGCGATTTCGATGGAGTGGAGAGGCGAGACGGCTGAGACGCTGCGGTCGGCGACTCACGCCGACATGACGGCCACGAGCTCGGTCGCGGATCAATTGCAGGCCGCCGCCCGCGTCGCCCGTAGCGGCGCGTCGGATATCTATGCGGCACGTTCTCGGCTGCGTTATGCAGTCGCGGACGCTCACTCGGCGGGATTCGAGGTGGGTGAAGGCCTCTCCGTCACGGACCGCACGATCAGTGGTTCATCCGCGCAGGGGGCGGCTCGGCAAGCCGAGGCGCGAGCGCTCGCGGGCAACATCCGCCAGCGTGCGGCCCAACTTGCGGGCCTGGATCAGCAGGTCGCCGGCAACATCACTGCCGCCGTAGCCGGGATCCGCGACACTTTTCCAACTGATCAAACCGCCGGCGGGCAGTCAACGGAGAACCATGTCCGCGCTGTCGACAACCACACATTCAAAGAAGATCCGCCACCACAGCCGCCAATGTCGCGTGAGCAGGCTGCCGCGGGGCTCAGGGACGTCAACCAAAGGATATGGGAGCACAACCATATCGATAAACCTTTTGTTGAATCGCTGCCGCCAAATGATCCGCGACGAGCTGAATTCCATGCCGAGACCGAACAGCTCAACGCCGAAAAGCGGGCGTACCTCGACGTTTTACCACCGCAACGCCCCCCTCCGCATGTGACCGGACCGGGTGAAGTTAACCTGCCCGGCGTTCCGCCGGGGTTAATGTCGGAGACTCCGGCAAAGTCCGGACAAGGATGGATCTACCCGATCGCTCCAAATCAATTAGGAATCGATTCCCGAGTCGTATCAATCCGCGTCATGGAACCGACCTCGCAGTACCCTAACGGGTATCTGAATTACCTCAACGTAATGGGTCAAGAAGTCGACCCATTTTCTGGTCGGACGCTGCCAGCGACAGACCCATTTGCGCACATACCATTGCCAAAGTGATGATAGGATGTCGCACGTGAGCGCTTTCCCGATCAGCGAACTGTATGAGTTCGCACCGGATCTCGGGTTGCCCGCATCCTCGCTGCCAAATCCACTCATTGAGCAAGGCGCGATGAATGAAGCCGAATTCATTGATCTGCGCCTGTCCCCTCAGCGCTCGCGAGTTGGTGTGCTCTTTGATATTCGATGGTGCGAATTCGAAGGGTCGAACGCGGCCCTCGCCGTATTAACAGGCGTCGGCAAGGTCGCATGGTCAAATGATGCCGGTCGGCAATATCCGTGGTATTCCACCCGAGGCTATTGGACGTCAACAATTGGCGACTACTCACCGCCGCCCCCTCCAGGGTCTGAGGATATGTGGGCGAAAGGCGCTGACCCGCCAGAAATCGCTTCACACCCGAAAACGAAGCCGTCCCTCAACCAATCCCCCGAGTATATTCTGACCTTTGACTGGTTATCGGTGTCGGGATTAACCGCTCGGATCTATATTGGTCATATCGACGGACTCGACGGTGCGCCGCCGGATATGACGGAGCTAACCGATGCGGAGATAATCGCGGGATTTCCCCAATGGTCCTCGGTGCTGGACGTGTGCGCGCAGTACTCGTATCCGGACGAACACCGGTGACGGCGGTGCGACTGTGGACGGATCGCGAAACCGCGAGCGTAACGGCGTTTCGAGAATTGGTGACAGAAATCGCAGTGGCGTTACGCTCGCGGATCCGGGCCCGAAGCGGGTTGGCCCGAAGCGGGACCAGGGGCGTCACCCCGCGCCAGGTCGGCCAGCATCGCGTTGTAGGCCGTCAGCTCGGCGTCGTCGTCGCGGTCGGCGGCGCGGTCCAGCCGCCGCGCGGTGCGCTCGTCGCTGCGCGCCCACTGCACCAGCAGCGCAAGCATCACGATGACCAGCGGCACCTCCCCCGCCGCCCAGGCGATCCCCCCGCCCAGGCGCTGATCCCCGAGCAGGTCGGTATGCCAGCTCAATCCGAGCGACCGGTAGTAGTCGACGCCGAGCACCTTCCGCGTGCCCATCAGCACCACCCCGAAGAACGCATGCAGCGGCAGCGACGCGAACACGACGCCCACCTTGGCCAGCGGCGGGATCGGGCGCGGGGTGGGGTCGACCCCGATCACGATCCAATAGAACACGTAGCCGCTGACCAGGAAGTGCACGTTCATCGCCACGTGCCCGGCGTGACTGCTCACCGCGGTGTCGAACAGGTTCGAAAGGTACAGCCCGTAAAACCCGGAGACGAACAGCACGGTGGCCACCACCGGGTTGGTGACGAATCTCGAGTACCGGCTGTGTAGGGCCGCCAGCAGCCACTCCCGCATTCCAGGCGGGTCGTCCCGACCGGCGGCCGGCAGGGCCCGCAGCGCGAGGCTGACCGGGGCGCCGAGCACCAACAGGATCGGGACCAGCATCGAAAGCCCCATGTGGGCGACCATGTGCACGCTGAACATGGCCGGCATGTAGCGGCCGACACCGGACGACGTGACGAAGAGCAGGGCGAAGCAGCCGAGCAGCCAAGCCAGCACCCGGCCCCGCGGCCAGCTGTCGCCGCGACGGCGCAGCCGCAGCACGGCCGACACGTAGAGCACCGCGAGGACGATCGCGGCCGTGCCGAAGATCAGGTCGAAGCGCCAGTCGAAGAGGACGCGCGCCACCGTCGGCGGCCCGTCGAAGTCGTATCCAATCTCCGCCTCGGCAATCGAAGGCAACCCGTTGGGCGGCGGTGGCGGTGGCGTGCGGCCCAGCCCGACGGCCACGCCGAACGTAACGCCGAACACCGCCGACTCGGTCAGGGCCAGCCGGACGAGGGCGCGGCGGGCGCCGGCGCGGCCCGGGTCACTTTGCAGTGCGGCCACCGCGCTGCGTCGCTGGCGCCAGCCGAGGAC
This sequence comes from Mycobacterium sp. 050134, assembly GCF_036409085.1. Taxonomy (NCBI): domain Bacteria; kingdom Bacillati; phylum Actinomycetota; class Actinomycetes; order Mycobacteriales; family Mycobacteriaceae; genus Mycobacterium; species Mycobacterium sp. 050134. The sequence goes on along the minus strand of NZ_JAZGLV010000016.1, from coordinate 11,422 downwards.
GCCGAGCGTGCACAGCGCGGTGAACTTGGCCAGCACGAGCCGGCCGTAATCGGTGGTCAGCAGGTCCGACGGCTGCACGCGCACCAGCGCGTTGACGACGCCGCTGAGCGCCATCGCGACCCAGCACCACAGGGCGAGCGCGGAGAACCGCCGCGCCGCCAGGCCCAGGTGGTCGCCACCGCGCAGCGCGTGCGCGAGCAGCGCGAGGAGCCCGCCGGCCCACAGGCTGGCCGCGACCAGGTGGATCAGCAGGGCGTTGGTGCCCAGGTCGTGCGAACCGCCGGCCGACGAGTGACCGGTCAGTCCGAGCGGAATGAGCGTCACCAACGCCCCGAGGAGCAGCAGTGGCGTCCACGACCAGCGCAGCACCGCCAGGCTCGCCAGGGTGACCACCGCGGCCAGCACCGCGGTCCAGCGCCACGCGGCGGCGGTGTTGATCAGGCCGGCCAGCGACCAAATCTGCACCGGGTTGAGGTGGTCACCCAAGCGCTGACCCGATACGTCGGAGACGGTCAGCGGGACCAGCAGGGCGGCGCACACGGCCCACGCGCCCGACGCGACCGTGCCCAGGCGAAGCGCTCGGTAGCCGCCGGCGTCGAGGACGCCGCTGCGTTGCGGCGGCGTCAGGAACGCCGCGAAAAGGAACGACCCGACGGCCAGCACCGCCGCGATCTCGCCCGCCGCGCGGACGAACGGCAGCCCCAGGGTGGTGGCCGGGCCGGGGTCGGGCAGGCCGGTGGCGCTCAGCGCGTCGGCCAGCGACAGCGCCCCGATGCCCGCCGCCGTGCAACCGGCGAGGACCGCGACGCCGAGCAGCAGCGGCCATACCGGCACGCGGGGCCGTGGCGGCGCCGTTTCGGTGGCCCGGTCAGCGGCTTCGCCGGCGGGCCGGGTAACGGTCATGTACCCAGGGTATGGCCGGCGAGCGCCAACTACGGAGCCTGGCGGTCCGATCTGCTCCGACGCGCCTCGGCCTCCCGGGCCATGAACTGCGCACGGGCGAGCTTGCCGATGTAGTCGCAGTCGCGCAGGATGTCGCGCAGCTCGCGGCGGAAGGCGGCGCGCCGCTCGGGAAGGCCCGGCCCGGGCGCGATCAGATCCTGGTCGGCCACCACTTGGTAGGCGGTGGTGAACAGCAGCGTCGACACCGATTCGCTGCTGTGCACCCGGTTCTGTGCCACGTATTGTCGGCCGACGCCGAGGGCCGCCTTCGTGAGCTCCTTCTGGGAGACATCGGCCGCCGCGTCACGCAACACGTCGGCGACGATCTCGTAAGCCTCGAAGAACACCCGCAGCATCGCGTCGGACATCAGCGGACGCTTCACGAACAAAAGCTCGTCGATCTCGTCGCCGCCGGCGGCGACGTGCGCCTCCCAGCCGTCGTGCCACGCCAGTTCTTCGGCGACGTTGGCCCGGAACGCCGCGGAGTCGGCAAAGTAAAAATCGAACTTCAGTAGGTCGCGCAGCCGCATCGCCTGGGACCAGAACGCCTCCATGCGGTCGCCCTCGGCCCGTTTGGCGTGGGCGAGAGCCAGCTCGACGATCGACGTCTCGAGGAAGGCGTGGATGACGGAGTTCCGGTAGAACGCCGCGGCGTGTTCCTCGTCGGGCCCGATCAGCCACACCGGTTCGCGTCCACCGTCGACGCGGGTGATCGGGTGCTCGTTGGACAGCGTGTCGACCGCCGCGCGGACGCCCTCCCGGGTGCGCAGCCGCAGCGCGCTCGTCGACATCGGAATCTGTTTGCGTTCGAGGTAGTCCAGCGAGTCCTGCAGGGTGTGGTGCAGCTGACCGAGCGTCAGCGCCGCGCCACGGGTGGTCAGCAGCAGCGCACACACCAATCCGGTCGCTGTGACCGGCGTCGACTGCAGAATCCGCCACGCCACCTCGAACGACATCTTCTGCAGGGCAAGCCTTTTGGCGTCGGGGTCATGGACCAGCGAGCCGTGCGATGGCCCCAGGTACTGGCGCATCGAGACGGCCTCGGGGAAGCGGACGTAGATCTTGCCGTAGTTGCGCTCACCCTGCGCCCGGATGAAGTTGTACAGCCAGCCCAGACCCTCGGGCGTCTTCTCACCACCGCGGGCGTACGCGGCGTACTCGGCGGTTTCATGCAACTGGTCGAAGCTGATGGACACCGGCTGCAACAGGATGTCCTCGCTGCGGCCGTCGAGGTAGGCGTCGGCTACGTAGGCCAGCAGGCCGAGCTTGGGCGGCAGCATCTTTCCGGTGCGTGACCGGGTGCCCTCGATGGACCAGCTGAGGTTGAACCGCTTCTCGACGATGTAGCCGACGTACTCGCGCAGGACGTACTTGTAGAGCGCGTTGTCGCCGATGTTGCGGCGGATGAAGATGACGCCGGAGCGGCGCAGCAGCGGTCCCATCGCCCCGAACGACAGGTTGATGCCCGCGAACACGTGCACCGGCGGGAGCCGGTTCTCCTGCATCGCCACCGGCACCACGGCGCCATCGATGTAGGAGCGGTGGGAGAACAGCAGCACCGCCGGGTGCGTCTCGAGGCCGGCGCGCATCGCTGCGACCTGGTATTCGTCGTAGTCGAATTCCGGGTCGAACCCGCGACTGAGCGCCCTGCCGAGGACGCCGACCAGGTCGACGGAGACCCGGCTCCACCCGGTGGACAGCTCGTCGAGCATCCGGCCGGCCTCTTCGACGGTGGCCCCGGGGATCTTCTTCAGGCCGGCGCGAAACCGCGCCGACGCCAGGATCTCCGGTTTGACCAGCCGCGGAGACTTGTAGTGCGGCCCCAGGATTCGGTACTCGACGCGCTCGATCGCCAGGATGGCGCGGCGGATGACGAACTGCGCGAAGTCGCTCGTGTCCTGGCCGACGGTGATGTCGCGCCACTGCTGGCGCAGTTCGGACACCTTGGCCGACTCGCCGGCCACCACCCGGGCGCGATGCGGCGCGCTGCGCAAGATCTGACGCTGCCGCCGCTCGTTGGGGTGGTAGGGGTCGCGGCCGGGCAGCAGGCCGGCCACCTTGGCGATCCGGCCGCGGTCGGCCGGCGGCAACCAGAACACGCGCACCGGCACGATCGAGCGGTCATCCCCGGACTCGAGCTGCGCCGTCAGCGCGGTCAGTGCCGCGGGCGGCGCGTCGGGCTGGGGCAGCTCGATGACGTCGAAATTCGCCGCCGGGTTGGCGGCGCGTTGCCGGGCCAGCCAGGCCGTCACCAGTTCCTTCTCGACCGGCGAGGTCATGGACGCCAACACCAGCGAGTCTTGGGTGGTCAGCACCGCGCTGGCACTCGCGGCCGACTGGGTCATGGCGGCGAGCCCGCCGATTCGGCGCTGGGCGGATTGGCCTTGGCGGGCGCGGTTTTTCGCGGCGCCTTGGCCGGGGTCTTCTTCGCCGGGGCCTTCCTGGGGGCGGACTTCTTCGCGGGGGCCCGCTGGCCCTTGGCTTTGCCCGCCGCCTTCTTCTCGGCGTACAGGTCCACCTCGGGCAGCGCGTCGACCGGCCAGTTCGCCAGCGTGTCCAGATACAGCTGACGCACCGCGGCAATGCGGTCGGGCAGGTCCTCGAGCGTCCAGTCCTGGACCGAAATCGGCGGGAAGACGGCGACGTCGACGGTGCCGGGGTTGATCGTGGTCGAGTTGCGTGCCGCGACGATCTCCGCGTTGCGGATGACGATCGGCACAATCGGAATCCCCACCGCCATCGCGATGCGGAACGCGCCCTTCTTGAACGGCCCCACTTCGGTGGTGTCGATCCGGGTGCCCTCCGGAGCGATCACGATCGACAGCCCCTTCCGAGCGAGCTCTTCGACCTGGTGCAGCGACTCCACCGCGGCGACGGGATCGTCACGGTCGATGAACGCGGCGTCCATCGCCTTGCCGATCGTGCCCATGATCGGGTCCTTGGAGAGTTCCTTCTTGCCCACCGCGGTCCAGTTATCGCGCACCAGGGCGCCGGTGATCACCGGGTCGACCTGGTTGCGGTGGTTGAAGATGAACACGGCCGGGCGCTGCGCGGTGAGGTTCTCCTTGCCGATGACGTTGAGATTCACGCCGGTGGTCGCGAGCAGCATCTGCGAGAACGTGGAGGTGAAGAAGTTGACGCCGCGGCGCCGGCTGCGGGTCAGCACGCCGATCCCGACCGCGCCGGCCGCGACCGGGAACAGCGATCCGAAACCGGCCAGCGTCCGCAGTTGTCGGCGCAGGCCCACGGGGCCGCGGCTGTTGAACCTCAGGATCGGCCAGCCGCGGCGCTTGGCGACGGCCGCCATCTTGCCCTCGGGGTTGGTCGGCCGCGGGTTGCCGACCAGGTACATCAGCGCGACGTCCTCGTCGCCGTCGGCATAGAAGTAGCTGTCCTTGAGGTCGATGCCGTGCTCGGCGGCGAATCGCTGGACCGCGGCCGCCTTGCCCGGTCCCCACAGGATCGGCTTCTCGACGCCCCCGGTGAGCAGGCCGTCCTCGTTGGTTTCGAACTTGTTGGTGAGCATGTTGGAGATGCCGAGGAACCGCGCCACCGGGTTGACCTGAATCGTCAGCGCCGACGAGCTCAGCACGACGGTGTGGCCGCGGGCGACGTGCGCGCGCACCAGCTCCCGCATCTCGGGGTAGATCCGCGACTCGATCCGCTGCACGAACAGCCGCTCGCCGATCTCTTCCAGGTCATCGATCAGGCGTCCGGCCAGCGCCGCGGCGGCCTTGCCGATCAGGTCCTCGAATTCGATGCGCCCGAGCGTGTGGCTGAGGCCGGCCTGGATCATGCTGAGCAGTTCGCCCACGCCCATGTCGCGGCGCAGGAGACGCTCCTGGGTGAGGATGACGGCGGTGAAGCCGGCCACCAGGGTGCCGTCCAGGTCGAAGAACGCCCCTATCTGCGGTCCGGGAGGGCTGGCCATGATCTCGGCCACCGAGCCCGGCAGCCGCATATCGGTTGACTGGTCGCCGCTTTCGGCGCGTTCCCCGGGGGCGCTCATGAGCCCGCCACCGTCCGCGCCGGGGTGGCCGGTTCGCCGAACGAGGCGGGTACCGCGCGGGGCGGCGGGTCGCCTGCCAGGGCCAGGATCTCGTCGAACCCGTCGACTAAGCACTGCGCGAACAGCGGCTCGTTGCGCACGGCCGCCCGGTCGTAGCGCACGGTGATGGTGCACCAGCCGCCCCGCGAGATGAGCACCACCATCATCGCCACGCCCGGCAGCGGGCCGATGCCGTACTGGCGCAGGACCTTTGCGCCGGCGATGTAGGTGTCGCCCGGGTAGACCGGGACGTTGCTGGCCTGCACGTCCGAGCCGATCACCGAGCCGGTGATGCCCTCGAGAACCGCGGTCGGCAGAACGCTGAGCACCGGGGCGATCGAACCGATGATGTTCATCGCCGGTTCGTCTCGGCGCTGCGTCAGCTGCGCGCGGATCTTCTTCATCCGCGAAACCGGGTCCTTCGTGCCCACCGGCGCCGCGAGGTTGACGCCGGCGAACCGGTTGCCGCCGGCGGTGTCCGCGTCCGCGCGCAGGTTGACCGGGACGGCCATGGGCAGCGTGCTGATCGGCACGCCCCAGGCCTCGTGGTAGCGCCGCAGCGCGCCGCACAAGCCGGCGAGGTAGGCGTCGTTGATCGATCCGCCGCCGGCCTTCGCGGCCTTGTGCAGGTCGGACAGCCGGATGTCGATCGCCTCGGTGCGGGTGGCGAGGCTGCGTCGGCGCAGCAGCGGGGACGGCTCGGAGGCGCGGTTCATCACCCGCATCCCGGACAGGGCGTAGCCGACGATGCCCGAGGCCGTCGACGCCGGCTCCAGCACCGCCCGCCCGGCCACCGACACCGCGCCGGCCACCGCACCGACGACGCCGTTGACGATCGCGATGGGCAGGTGGTTGAAGCCTTGGCGCATCAGATCGTTGGGCGTCAGGTCCTGCGGGATCGGCAGCGGCGGCGTCGGCTTGGCCGGCGGTTCGCGCTCCAAATCGTAGATTTCGGCGAACATCTCCACCCCGCCGACGCCGTCGGTCACGGCGTGGCTGACGTGCAGCAACGTCGCGGCGCGGCCGTCGGGGAGGCCCTCGACCAGGGTGGCCGTCCACAGCGGCCGGGAGATGTCCATCGGGGACTGCAGGATCACCTCGGCGAGATCGAAGACCTCGCGCAGAGTGCCGGGCTCGGCGACGCGCACCCGTCGCACGTGGAAGTCGAGGTTGAAGTCGGGGTCGACCACCCAGCGCGGCGACGCCGTCGGGAGCGTCGGTACGACCACCTTCTGCCGCAGCCGCAGCACCTTCCGGGAAGCATTCTCGAACCGGGTTCGGAACCGGTCCCAATCGGGCGTCGAGTCGAGCAGTTCCAGCGCCATGATGCCAGAGCGCGTGCGGGGATTCGCCTCCCCGCGGTGCATCAGGTAGTCGACAGGCCCGAGCTCGTCGGACAGCTTGATGATGCTGGCGGACTCAGTCATGGTCGTTGTTCCGACGCGTCAACCTTGTCACCGTCGCTCAAGCCTCCCCTCGGACCGCCAACTCGGTCGTCACAACGCTAGTCGGGTTGCCGCGTCGGTGAAAGGAGTGACTTGAGTGCCGACGACCCGGGGCGAGTGCTCAGCTGGCCGGGGCCGTCGCCAGCGGGAACGCGTCCATCAGCGAGGTAGTGCGGCGTCCGTAGACGACGCCGAGGAAGTCGGAGACCGCGTCGGCCGCCAGCCGCGAGCGGACGGTCGGGGTGATGTCGAAGGCATGGTGGGCGTTGGCCAGCTCGGCGAAGCCCACCGTCGGGGCGCCGGCCGCGCGCAGCGCCGCGCAGAAGGCCCGGCCCTGAGCGCTGGACACCAGTTGGTCCTCGTCACCGTGCAACACGAAGAACGGCGGCGCCGCGCTGTGCACGTAAGAGATCGGCGACGCCGCCCTGAACCGCCCGGAGTCCTCGGCGTACCGGGCCTTCAGGACGAAGTGCTCGAGGAACGGCAGCATCATCTCGTGCATGTTGTCGAAGTCGGTGAAGTCGTAGACGCCGTAGTACGGCACGACGGCGTGCACCGTCGTGTCGGCGTGCTCGAATCCCGGCTGGAACTGCGGGTCGTTGGGGGTGAGCCCGGCCAGCGAGGCCAGGTGCGCGCCCGCGGACCCGCCGGTGATCGCGATGAAGTCGGGGTCGCCGCCGTAGTCGGCGATGTTCTCGCGCACCCAGGCGATCGCCCTTTTGACATCGATTAGATGGGTGGGGAAGGCGCAGCGCGGGCTCTTGCTGTAGTTGATCGACACGCAGATCCAGCCGAGTTCGACCATCCGGCTCATCAGCGTGTACCCCTGGGGGCGTTTGTCGTTGACGGCCCACGCGCCCCCGGGCACCTGGATGAGCACGGGCGCGCGCCGGCCCGGAGCCAGGTCGTCGCGGCGCCAGATGTCGAGCAGGTGTTCGCGCCCGCCGGGACCGTAGGAGATGTCGGAGGTCTGCGCGGCGTAGCGGCGGCGCGGCCCGGGCCTGCTCAACAGTCCGCTGCGCGGGGTGCATCCGGGCTGGGCGCAGGTCGGGTGCGAGACCTGGTCACGGAAATCGGGCCCCAGGGAGTCCTCGAGAGCGGCGGTGAGCGCCTGGTCCGCCCGCTGCGCCGCCCAGGTGGTGGCCATCCGCCCGATCGACGGGTGCGCGACGCGGGACAGCGCGGGCCCGGTCACCACGTGCGGGGGGAATTCGGCGGCAATCCAGCCGGCGACCCAGCCCAGCGCGAACGGCGAGCCGCGCAGCAACACCATGCCGGCTCGATAGGTGTCCCTGGCATCGGACAAAAGCGCCTCGATACCTGCTCGCGAGCACCGCGAAGTCAGGTTCATGGCCACGCTCATAGCAACGCCCCTCGACGTTAGCCACACGCTTCGTTGCGGTGAACGGCTGGTTATCAACCGTTGTTGTACGTGTGTCGAGGTTCACTACGACAAACGATAAGTCCGGCGGCGGAACACCTTTGGCGCGTGGCGCGTCGCGAGAACTTCGCTGGCCGCGTCGTTCGATAGACTGACCTGCGCATTGCCTCCGTAGCTCAGGTGGATAGAGCAAGGGCCTTCTAATCCCTAGGTCGCACGTTCGAGTCGTGCCGGGGGCACTGTTTACGGGCCGGTAGGGCCGCCTAGGTGCAATGCGACCCGCCGCGGCCTCGGCCGACCCCGGCGTTGCCCCGGCGAGCGGGCGATGCGCTAGCTGCCGATTTTTGGCCTTATTGCTGACTCCGAGGCGAACTCGATCAGTTGGTTCGACCAGGATGAGAAACCGACTCGCATGCCTGGGCTTAGTTCTGGGCTGCGGTCATGCGCAAGCGCTCGCTTTCCAGCCCTGCCCTCAAAGAGCGAGTCGAATTCCACCGCAATCTGTCACCCGGAAGTGAGGTTGGTGTGAGCGATGCCCAACAGCTTCCGGTTGGCAAACCTCATGGGCTGGGCAATCCGAGCCCGGCGGCACGCTAGAGTCTGCGATGACCACATGCTGTCGGATTACCGAATTTGGAGGCGTCGGATGGAATTTGTGATGACGTCGCCGGATATGGTTTCCGATGCGGCAACAAATTTGACCAGGATCGGCGCGGCTCTCCGCGTCGCGAACGCGACTGCGGCGGCATCCACGACGGGGGCGTTGGCCGCCGGCGCCGATGAGGTGTCAGCAGCCGTCGCGGCGATCTTCAGCTCCTACGCTGACCAGTACCAGGAAGTACACGCGCGGGCGGCGGCGTTTCATGATTACTTCGTTCAGACACTTCACGCGGGGGCGGGGTCGTATGCAAGCGCCGAGGCCACCAACGTGGAGCAGGCTCTGCTCGATGCACTTAACGCCCCGACGCAGACACTGTTTGGTCGCCCGTTAATCGGCAATGGTGCGAACGCGACCAGCGCGGGCGGTGACGGCGGTCCCGGCGGAATCTTGTTCGGCAACGGCGGTAACGGAGCACCCGGAGCGGCCGGCCAGGTTGGCGGTAGTGGCGGATCAGCGGGGCTGATCGGCAACGGCGGATCCGGCGCATTAGGCGGATCCGGTGGGGCCGGGGGGCGTGGGGGAGCCGGCGGGTTGCTGTTCGGCAACGGGGGGCATGGCGGGGCCGGCGGCGCCGGCGCGGTGGGCGGGACCGGCGGTTCCACCGGGCTCTGGGGCGATGGAGGGGCGGGCGGGATTGGAGGTGCCGGTGCCAGCGGCCAGAACGGCGGGGCGGGCGGGGCCGGCGCGGCAGGCGGGCTACTGTTCGGCACCGGCGGCGCCGGCGGGGACGGCGGGGCTGGCGGGGTCGGCGGCAATAACGGCGGGGTCGGCGGCAACGGCGGCGCCGGCGGACTACTGGTCGGCACCGGCGGCACCGGCGGCACCGGCGGGGCCGGCGGGGCCGGCGGGGCCGGCGGCAACGGCGGCGCCGGCGGGGTCGGCGGCAACGGCGGCGCCGGCGGGCTGCTGTACGGCGATGGCGGGGCCGGTGGGACTGGCGGCTCGGGCGGCAACGGTCAGGTAGGCGGCGACGGAGGGGCCGGGGGTCACGGTGGCAGCGCCCAGCTGATTGGCCACGGCGGGCACGGCGGAGGGGGCGGTTCGCCCGACACCAATAGCACCAACGGTGGTAACGGCGGTGCTGGAGGCATGGGCGGCAACGCCGGCCAGCTATTTGGCACCGGCGGTGAAGGCGGAGCCGGCGCAAACGGCGGTCCGACGGTTACAGGCTCGCGTGGGGTAGGCGGTAGCGGCGGCGCCGGCGGGCAAGGCGGTTCCGCTGGGCTGATCGGCAACGGCGGCACCGGCGGGGCAGGCGGTACCGGGGGCGAAGACTTGACAACTGAACCCGGGAATGTTGGAAACGGCGGGCCCGGTGGCGCAGGCGGCGCCGGCGGCAACGCAACCCTGATCGGTGACGGCGGGGCCGGCGGCGCCGGCGGCGCCGGAGGTAAAGCGGGCGAATTCGCGCTAGGAGGCGGTAACGGCGGCGACGGTGGTCGCGGCGGAGCGCTGTTCGGCAACGGCGGAAACGGCGCGGCCGGCGGACCCGGCGGTTCCGGCGTGGTTACTTCCGGTAACGGCGGTGACGGCGGTGACGGCGGTGACGCGGTTGGGCTGATCGGTAACGGCGGTAACGGCGGTAACGGCGGCGCTGGCGGATCCGGTGGAGTCACTCAAGCCAGCGGCGGCGCCGGCGGCGACAGCGGCAACCCAGGGCGACTGGCAGGCAGCCCCGGCACACCTGGCTCTGGCGGCTAACACCCGAACACAGCTACACCACCCGGCGCGGCGAAGAATGGGCAAGGCGACAGCGCGTGTCGCACGGCTAAGGTACACGACCAAAAATGTTGTGCCGCCAGTCGGATTGCTGTTGAACTGCGCTCCGGTCTGAGTCCGGCTTTTCGAACGACCATGCCTGACCGGAGGTCCGATGCCCAGGGCGACCTACTATGCGGCCGAAATCGGGCGCCTTCCGGGTCTGCCGCACGGATAGGTGACAGCCACCATGACCAAACATGTCTCGTCGCCGCTGGCACAAGATGGAGTGCATGGCTAACGCATCTCAAGGTCCCGATGGCAAGGCTGATCATTCGGCCGAGGTGAACGATTACGACGACTTCGCTGAGGCGTATACAGCCAGCAACGAGACCAATCTGATGAATGCGTACTACGAGCGACCGGCGATGTTGACCCTCGCCGGTGACGTGACCGGGCGCCGCATTCTTGACGCCGGCTGCGGCTCGGGCGTCCTATCCGCTGCGCTGCGCGACCGCGGCGCCATTGTCACCGGCGTCGACGCCAGTGCCGCGATGCTGGCCTTGGCCAGGCGCCAGCTCGGCCAGGATGCCCCCCTGCGCCTGGTCGACCTCCGCGGCCCACTTCCGTTCCAGACCGCTGCGTTCGACGACATCGTCGCCTCGCTGGTGCTGCATTACCTAAAGGACTGGGGGCCAACACTGACGGAATTCCGGCGCGTACTCACTGCCGGCGGCCGATTGATCGTCTCGGTCGACCACCCCTTCGCCATCCACTCCCTGCACCGCCGGGCCGGACAAAAGACCAACTACTTCGCCACCTACGACTGGACAGAAGAATGGACCATGGGTGGGCGGCACACCGCCTCGATGAGCTTCTGGAACCGACCACTGCATGCCATGACTGATGCCTTCACCGACGCCGGCTTCCGCCTGGACGTCCTGCGCGAGCCTCAGCCGGTGCCAGCAGCAGAGGAGTTGTTTCCCGACGAATTCACATCTCTCACCACCAGCCTGTCAGCGGTCACGTATTTCCCCAGGTCTGAGGGGTTGTCCGTCACGTAATTCCTCACCTGCCGTCACGTAATTCCCCAACCCTGGGGCGTGTCCGGTCTGGGTTGGGGTGCTGCTCAGGTTCGCTCCGTCCAAGAGCCCCCGCCGCGGGGCCTTGGAAGGGGCCTGAGTTGGCGAGGAGATCGTGGAACGTGACCGACTTCGTGGAGATGTTCCGGCACTGGCATGCCGGTC